>JAQUFK010000061.1 GCA_028684695.1 Methanosarcinaceae archaeon
GAGGAAAAACGGTTTCTGTAAGTAATTTCTTAATACTTTAAATGAATTTCAGGAGGGGTCCTTATTCCTCATATTCCTCTGATTAAAAAGCGAGTAAAAGCTCTGGATCCTTTTAAACTGGGTTTTTCCTTTTTGATGCTCATCCTTTTTCTTTTTATTACTCTAACCCTTGCAAACTTGATTCTGGGGCAGCTTCTTTTGGATTTTCCCGGGCTTGTAGCCGCAATGCGCAATAAGGCAGTTCTGGCTTCGATTTCTCTCTCTTTATATGCAGGTTTGCTTGCAACTCTTTTTGCTTTCCTCCTTGGAGTTCCAACAGGTTACATCCTTGCTAGACACGAGTTTCCGGGAAAACACCTTGTAGAAAGCATAATCGATGTGCCGGTTGTGATTCCGCATACAGTTGCAGGCATAGCTCTTCTTACGGTTTTTGGATCCAGAGGGCTTATAGGAGCTCCTCTCAAAGGCTATATCCAGTTCAGAGATGCCCTTCCTGGAATCGTTATCGCAATGCTTTTTGTCTCTCTTCCTTTCCTAACCAACTCGGCCAGAGAAGGCTTCAAAAGTGTAGATCCCAGGCTTGAAAACGCAGCCCGGTCTCTTGGAGCTCCGCTCTGGAAAGCCTTCTTTTTGGTAACCCTTCCGCTTTCGGCTCGGCATCTGCTGGTAGGAGCGGTCATGACCTGGGCTAGGGCCATAAGCGAGTTTGGAGCGGTTGTCATAATCGCTTATTATCCAATGATTGGTCCTACTTTAATCTATGATCGGTTTCTTTCCTACGGGCTTTCAGCCTCGCGACCGATTGCAGTCCTTCTTATTCTAATAACTCTTTCCATCTTTTTATTAATCCGTATTTTTTCTGCAAGCTGGAGCATCTATGATAGAGATTAAATCCCTTTCCCGAAAATGGAAAAATTTTGCCTTGAAAAATCTAAACCTTACGATTAAAGCAGGGGAATATTTCGTAATTCTTGGACCCACAGGCTCTGGAAAAACCCTAATTCTGGAACTGCTCGCAGGTTTTCATAGCCCTGATTCTGGAAAAATCCTGATCAATGGGAAAGACGTTACGGCTTTTCCTCCGGAAAAGAGAGGGCTTGCTTTTGTTTACCAGAACTACTCTCTTTTTCCGCACATGACGGTTGAAAAAAACATAAAGTTCGGAATGCGCATGCAAAAAGTCAAGCAAACTTCTGATAAAATCCGGGGGCTCACCGACTACCTTAAAATTACTTCCCTCCTCAACCGCTATCCTCTAACTCTTTCAGGAGGCGAACAGCAACGAGTAGCGCTTGCCCGGGCGCTTGCAACTGATCCGCAGATCCTTATGCTCGACGAGCCTTTAAGTGCTCTTGATCCGAGAACTCAGGAAAGCGCCCGAGAGATGCTTTTAACCCTTCACAAAAAAACAAAACTGACTGTGCTCCATATTACCCATGACCAAACCGAAGCTCGGATTATGGCCGATCGAATAGCTGTAATCATGGATGGAAGGCTTGTGCAGGTGGGAAGTCCAAAAGAGGTTTTTGAGCAACCTCTGGATTCGGAAGTTGCGGTTTTTGTTGGGTTTGAAAACGTTATTGAATGTAAGGTTGTCTTGGCCGAAGCCGGAATTTTAAGCCTTGAGGCCGAGGGTTTTTTCTTAGAAGCTCCAGGTTCTGCCAAAATTGGGGAGACGGTTTATGCTTGGCTGAGGCCGGAAAATATAGTTTTAAGTAAAAGTTTCAAAAAAAACAATAGTAGTGCTAGGAATTTTTTAAAAGGTAGGGTGGTAGGACTTCAGGAATTGGGGGCCCTTGTGCGAGTGAAAGTGGACTGTGGTTTTTCCTTAAACGTACTTCTAACCCGGCAGTCGGCAGTTGAGATGAACCTTGCTCCGGAAATTCCCGTTTTTGCCCAGTTTAAAGCCTCTGCAGTTCAGGTGCTGAGGTAAATCGGCTAAATTGGATAAGTGTGGTAAAGGAGAGAAGTTCTTGTACTGTGTCGAAGAAATAGGTTTTTGCAGGATAGTATATATAGTTTGGAAAGCGTACTTTTCTCAAAATTTGATAAAAATGAAAGGTGAATTCATGTGAAAGCTAAGACCAAGCTCTGGTTTACGGAAGATGGAAAGCCTGTCATGGGAGCCGGAAAAGCCAGTTTGCTCAAAGCCATTGATGAGGAGCGCTCTTTAAGAAAAGCCTGTAAAAAACTCGATATTTCCTACAAACACGCCTGGCTCATGTTGAAAAGGATGAACGAAAGACTCGGGGAACCTGCAATTGTTACGGTACGGGGAGGAAAAAATCAGGGCACTTTTCTTACGGAGCTTGGGCGCAAGCTCCTTGCAGAATACGAGGTTAACAAGCAGCTCGTAAATGAGGCCATAGGCGATGAAACCGCTTGGGAAAACATAGGCTTTAAACTGACAGCTAAAAACCGAATTTCTGGAAAGGTTCTCGAAGTTAAAAAAGGGGATATGGTTTCAAAAGTCACACTTGAAATCGAACCTGCGGTTCTGGATTCCATAATTACCGAAGAGGCCGTAGACAAACTGGAGCTTAAACCCGGAGATAAAGTTTATGCTATAATCAAGTCGACAGAAGTAATGCTTGCAAAAACCCTCTCTGAGGAAGCCGAAGAAAACCCTGAGGAAGAAAAAACGAAGGGAAATAAAGCTAAGAAAAAGTGAACTACCCCTGAGCTAAAGACTCAGGGGCTTCCTGGGTCATTCCTTGAACTTTTGTTCACAAGTCACCAGGCTCATCCCCGCGTTCCGCAGGTGTTACACTCCAATTAGATTTTGATCAATGAGAGCAAATTTTTTGATGTTGATAGCAGCATTTAGATCTCTATCATGTTTTGTTTTGCAATTTGGGCAGATCCATTCTCTATCTTTTAATGTTAGAATGGAATTATGATATCCACAGACATGACAAACTTTAGACGATGGTTTAAATTGCCCAATTCTTAACAGTGTTTTACCGTACCATTCGGTTTTATGTTCTAATTTTGTAATAAAACTACTCCACGCGGCATCTTCTATAGCCTGTGCTAAGCAATGGTTCTTTACCATACCTTTTACATTCAGAGTTTCAACAGCCAACGCTTGGTTTTCGCTAACAAGTTTAAAAGAGAGTTTGTGCTGAAAATCATTTCTCTGATTGCTTATTTTTTCATGGAGTTTAGCAAGTTTCTGTTTTGCTTTTGCTCTGTTTTTAGAGCCTTTTTGTTTCCGTGAAACTCTTTTCTGAAGAACTTTAAGTCTCTTAAGGGAGTTTTTAAGGTGGTTAGGATTCTCTATTTTTTCTCCTGTAGAGAGGATAGCAAAGTCTTTTATTCCTATATCTATTCCTACTGTAGTTGATGCTGAAAACTCCTGTTTTTCTGGAAGTTTTTTTTCATTGTCCACAAGAATACTAATGTAGTATTTACCTGTAGTAGAACGTGAGACTGTTGCTGTTTTCAGGGTGCCTTCAAAACTTCGGTGTAAAACAGCTTTGATTTCACCAATCTTAGGAAGCTTTACAACACCTTTTTCAAAATCTACGTAATAGTGTTGAGGAACAGGGAAAGATTGTATAGGATTCTTTTTTGATTTGAAATTTGGGAACCCGTTTTTCTCCCTAAAAAACCGTGTAAAGGCTGATTCAAGGTTTCGAGTCATTCCCTGTAATGATTGTGAATTTACTTCTTTTAACCATTCTTTTTTATTTTTAAGGATGGTTATTTGTTTATTGATATCAAACTGAGAAATTGATTTCCCTGTTTGCTCATATGTTTTAATCTTAAGGTCTAAAGCCCAATTATAGACATATCTACAACTACCGATATGTTTTTCCAGTAAAATTATTTGGTCTTTTGTAGGATTCAGTCTATACTTGTAAGCTTTTAACATCGTAAATATTATATTATTTAAAGATATATGTACTTTTCTGTAAAATAACATATGAACGTAAGAACCATTGTAAGCATCTATTGATGTACCACATCATTTTTGTGTATAAATATAGACGAAAGGTACTTTCTGGCATTGATTCAGAGTTAAAGGAAATTATTAAATCAATTTCCGAAAACTCAGATTTTAAAATTCTTGAAATGGAAACGGACAAAGATCATATCCATTTGCTTATAAAGAGTGAACCTAAGATCAGTACCTGATCAATTGTTAGAAGACTGAAACAAGAAACTACAGTTAGAATGTGGAATGAAAAATGAGAGTATTTGAGTAAGTTTTACCGAAGAGAAAAGACGTTATGGAGTGATAGATATTTCGTTTCATCTATAGGAAATGTTAGCAAAAAGGCAGCGGAATATTACATACGGAATCAGAGGTAAGTTGACGCTTATATCCCCTGGGCTAAAGACCCAGGGGTTTTACGCTGCGTCCTATAAATTGGGGTCATCTTTTGAAAAAAAAGAAAGACTTCAGTTTTTACTGAAGTCCAAAGTACTCAATATTCCAGTCCGCAAGGGCCTGGATTTTTTTGATTTCTTCGTCTCCGCCTTCCATGGTAAAGAGATGTTTGAAGCGTTTTTGGGCCTTGAGATATTCCTCGACAGGCATTGGATTTTTGACTTTCTTTACCTGGGTAATTTCTCCGTTTTCCATTTCGTACATGGGCCAGAGGCAGGTCTGAACTGCAAGTTTGGCCATTTCGATGGTCTTGGAACCATCAAAACCCCAGCCTGTAGGGCAGGGAGCATGGGCATGGATATAGGTTGGGCCTTCAGTTTCTGTGGCCTTTTTGACTTTGCGAATCATGTCCCTAGGATACCCTATAGAGGTTGTAGCAACGTAAGGAGCTCCATGGGCAGCCATGATTGCAGGCATATTCTTTTTCGGACGTGGATTTCCAAAAGAGACTTTTCCTGCAGGGCTTGTAGTAGTTGAAGCATCAAAGGGGGTTCCGGAACTTCTCTGGACTCCCGTATTCATATAGGCCTCGTTGTCGATACAGACATATGTAAGATCGTGGCCTCTCTCAAAAGCGCCTGATAGAGAACGGATTCCTATATCCATAGTCGAGCCGTCTCCTCCGACTCCGATAACCTTTGTATTCCCCTTTCGGCCAAGCGCTTTTAAAGCCGCTTCAATTCCCGAAGCTACCGCAGGTCCGTTTTCGAAAAGAGAATGGATCCAGGGAACTTCCCAAGCACTTTCCGGAAAAGGCGTAGTCATAACTTCTAGGCACCCGGTTGGGTTTACAACAATACAATCCGGGCCTGCTCCCATAAGCATGAACTTTGCGGCAAGGGCATCACAGCAGCCTGCACAACCCCTATGCCCGGGAGAAAGGTAGGTTTTTGGTGTGGGTTTGCTCATAGCAATTCCTCCCTGACTTCAACAAACTGGCTCTCAGTATTGATCCCTGAGCTTGCGACTTCTTTTGCTTCCTCAATGATCTTTGCAATTGTTTCCAAGCGAATATCCCGGCCCCCGTGGCCTATCGTGTATCCGATGATTGGAATATCACATCTGGCATTGTACATGCAGGCCTTAGTCTCGGTAAAGAGGGCTCCTTCATTTGTTCCGATGGAAATATTCTTATCAAGCACCGCAACAACAGCTGCATCTTTAATTGCCTTTCTAATCTGCTCTTTTGGGAAAGGTCTGAAGGCTCTAACTTTTAAAACCCCGATCTTTTCGCCCCGGGCTCTGTACTCGTCTACAACATCCTTGATAGTGCCAAGAATTGAGCCCATAGCCATAATAATTACCTCAGCGTCTTCGGTTCTGTACTCATCGATGAGTCCGCCATGGAATCTGCCAAAGATTTCCCCAAATTCCTTTGCTACGGCCTCGATCTTGGGAAGAGCATTTTGCATTGCCTGCTCTTGTAAGTACCTAAACTCTTCATAAGTATCAGGGGCTGCAAAAGCTCCGAAACTCATCGGGTTTTTCGGGTCAAGCACGTATTCAGGCTCGTAAGCAGGCAGAAATTCATCAGTTAGATCTTGCTCAAGAAGTACGAGAGGTTCGTAGACATGGGAGAGGATAAATCCGTCCATGCAAGCCATTCCCGGCAGGAGGACCTCTTTATCTTCTGCGATTTTATACAGCTGGGGAAGCATATCCGCAGATTCCTGCAGATCCTCAGCATAGAGCTGAAGCCAGCCTGTATCTCGCTGGGAAATCGAGTCCTGTTGATCATTCCAGATGTTGATTGGAGCACTTACAGCCCTATTTGCAATCGTCATTACGATTGGAAGCCTCATTCCCGCAGCGTTAAAAAGGACCTCGTGCATGAGCTCTAGCCCTTGAGAGGTAGTTGCAGAATAAGTCCTTGCTCCTGCGGCCGAAGCTCCCACAAGGGCTGAGATTGCTGAAAACTCGGATTCCACGTTTATGTATTCGCAGTTTGGAATTTCCCCGTCCGCCATAAACTTGGAGAGGTTTTCCACGATATGGGTCTGGGGGGTTATCGGATAGGCTGAAATTACATTTGGCCTGCAGACCTTTGCAGCATGGGCAACGGCATAGGAGCCTTCTGTAACCACCATTTTGCTCTTATCTTCAAGGTTTACTGCCATTATTTTTCCTCCAGGACCATTTCAATTGCGTCTGCAGGACATTCGTTTGCGCAGATTCCGCAGCCTTTGCAGTAATCATAATTGTATTTGAAAAAGCCGTCTTCTTTTGGAAGCACCGACATATCTGGGCATACGATTTCACAGAGGCCACATTTTTTGCACTTCTCATAGTTAAAGACCGGGCGGAAAGATCTCCAGCCTCCGGTCTTGTTTACTAGTGTGGTGCCTGCCTTGCAGACTCCTCCAGTTGTAATTTTCATGCTAGTTTCCCCTTTATCCTGTCATAGGCTTCCTGGATTGCTTTTGCGTTCTTTTCGCCCACCTTGCCGCTAAAGCGTTCCTTTACGGCTTTTTTGATGGACTCTACTTCCACCTCTCCGGTTGCGCCTGCAAAAGCTCCGAGCAAGACTGTGTTTACAATGGGTCGTCCTATGATTTCCATTGCGACCTTTGTAGCATCTACGGTCATGACCTTTGCTTTTGTCTCGAGCTTGAGGTTTTCGGGGTTTTCTTTTGTGTTGATAATGATAATCCCGTTTTCCTTAATCCCGCTTGCAATGTCCACGGTTTCAAGTAAAGTTGCGTCCTGGACGATTACGTAATCCGGGGTGTAGATCTGGCTTCTGAGCCTGATAGGTTCGTCACTGACCCTGGTAAAAGCCTGCACCGGGGCGCCTCTGCGTTCGACCCCGAAAGCTGGGAAGGCCTGGCTGAATTTTCCGTCCGTAAAGGCCGCACCTGCCAGCAGTTCGGCTGCGGTGACAGAACCCTGCCCCCCTCGGCCGTGTATTCTGATTTCTTTCATCTGAGCTCTCCTATTTCAGTGCGAGTTTTTTTTAATTCTGATTTAACTCTGGAGTTATTTCAAAAATTCAAAGTTAATTCAGATTTCTGTGTAAGTGGTTTTTAAGATTAGCTTGTGGGTTCTGAACTTGAATCAATCCTTTAAATAATTTAAGATTCAAATTTTCTGAGATTCAAGGAGTTGGAGCTTCTTTTACGGATTCATTTCAAGACTTATTTAAGGAAGCTCTGAATTTTTCCCACATTGTTAACCTCGATGTACCCGTTTTATTAATCAATTTTATATAAATGCATAATTAGTACTAATGTGTATTTTTGGGACTTGAATATTCTTTCATTTTTATATTCACGCCGTTTGGCGTCCCAATATTTCATGGATAATAATGTAAATTATTATTAGTTTTTCGGTGACAGCTTAAAATTTACTTGGATATATATTCACAGTAATATTATTCTTCATATGATTTTTCCTCCCCTTTTCAAGGTTGACCATCCCGCCAATATACGTTTATTTCGGATTTACCCCCTTGACAATCCTAACTCTCAAAGTTATCTCTATTTTTTACACTGATCCTCTGAAACTGCTTTCATCAGCTCGATTATGGCCTTAGAATCATTTAAATTATTTATTCTTTCCCGAAGCTGCCGCGAGCCTCGCAATCCCTTTGTAAACCAATGGGCATGAATTCTCAGGTTTGTTGAGTTTAAAAGCTCATATTTTTCAAGCAGCTTCACATAGGTTTCAAAGTCCTGGAATTGTCGGATTTGGAGTTTTTCTGCCAGGGGATTTTCTTCTCGTTTTTCCCCTCGCTTTTTCTCTCTCATTTCCCAAGGTTTTTGCCTTTCCTCGCTTTTGAAGCCTGCTTTGCTTTCTGAATCCTTTTCGCTTATAAGATACTCTCCGGTTTCAAGAAAATTTCGGATCCGTCTGAAGATAAATGGATTTCCCCTTGCAGCTCTTCCTATCATCAAGCCATCGCAACCTGTAAATTCCAGAGCCTCAGCTGCGGATTTTTCATCTCTTATGTCCCCGTTTGCAATAATAGGGATTGAAAGTTCTTCCTTAATCGCCTTTATGGGAAGAAGCTTCGATTTTCCGGAATACATCTCTTTTGCAGTCCTTCCATGAACGGTAAGAGCCGAAGCTCCGGCTTTTTCAATCAAACGGGCAATTTCAAGGGTCTTTTTTTCGCTTTCAAGGAGGCGGATTTTTGCGCTAATAGGAGTTCTTTCTCCCAGATTCTCCGAGAGCTCTTTTAATATTGCATATATTTTATCAGGTTTTTCTAAAAGGGCTGATCCGCAGCCTGTATCTCGGATTTGTCGAGCTGGACAGCCTAGATTCACATCAATTACGGCAGGTTTATATTCTTCTTCTACAAAAAGGGCCGCTGCACTCAAAGTCTCAGGTTTACTTCCAACAAGCTGGATCCCAAATGCGCCTTCCTCAGGAGCACTCAAGCTCTTGAGTACGGATTTTCGATTCTCATTGACAAGGGCATCCGCACTTATCATTTCCGTATAAGTGAAATCAGCTCCATGTTCTTTACAGAGCAGCCTGAAGGCCAAATTTGTCACATCTGCCATTGGGGCAAGAAAAAGGTTGCCGGGTAATTTTGTGCTGCCGATTTTCATTTTTTCTACCGTTTTTCTGGTCAGGAGTAGGATTTTTGTATCTGATATTTTCTGAAAACTGAAATGGAGAGCCTAATAAAAAAAGGTTTAAAAAGAAGTGCTAAAGCAGCTTATATTTGATTTTAAGCTGCTTTCCTATTTTTTACATTTTTCCAGCTTAATTCCCTGAAAAAAGCAATCTTATATGTCCAAGGTAAGGAATCCTGTATTTTGCAACTCCTATAATCCATTCGTCTTTTATTGGGGTATGATAGCTTATTTGTCCTTCCTGGTCAAAATGGTTATTTGTAACTGGATTGTCCCCTTTTGTTATATAGCCTGAATAAGGGGCTGCTGGGCCGTTTTCCCACATGGGCTCTCCAGCATTCACATGGTACATTGCTCTGTGAATGATCGGAGTTACTCCTTCTTGGCCATAGGGTTTGTAAAGAATCACATGGCCGTATTCCCCAAAGGACCTGGGCCCTGAATTCTCTTGTCCTTCTTCATTGGTAATTAGCTCAACCCTTTCGATATTTTTTATAAAAATAATATCCCCTTTCTGCATATGTGGCTCCATACTTCCGGATTCCACTGCAACCATAGGCGTCCAGAGTCCGAAAACCATTTTGGAAAGCAGCATAAATAGCAGCAGAAAAGCCAGTACCGAAAGAACATCTTTTCCGAGTGATATCAGAAAACTCTCTTCTTTTTCTGTCGTGCTCTGGGATCGATTTTTTAAATTTATTGAGGTCATATTCCGCCTCTGTTCAAAGGAAATCTCTTTTATTCGGATCAGTTAATTCTTTTACTTTGATCCTTTAGCTTTATCAAATATCTTATTTCTTTTAATTCTATATTTTATTATTTATATCCTAGACATTTGTTAGTTTTTCTTTCAACTTTCGTATAAGCTTTCTCGATGATGTTTCCCATTCATGGAATTTCTGTTAATGGTTTCCCGATAATGTTTTCTATTAAAGGTTTTCCGTCAATACTTCCCTATAATATGCCTTTTAATTATTTGTATCCCTCAGTTGTTAATCCTTTGGCAGAGCTTCCCTTTTCTTTTTTTAGAAAGTAACTTCTAAATTTTTATATTTAAACTCCCTTCTTATAAGCTATCTTAGTTATCCGAAACCTTCTTCAGGTTTATAAGATTTATTTCAGGCAGAATAAGGTCAGATTTATGGATGAAATTGAGATAATAAAAGCGTTTTCAGAAGCCGGGTATCAGGTAAGCCCAGAAGCAGTTGAAATTATACGATCAAGTAGTTCTCCTCTAGCCCTGATTGCCTCTGTTCTTGCAACAATTGAGGAATCGGTTTTCGTAATCCAGCCTGAACACATTTCTGAAAAGGAGCAGTTTGCAAAAGGGTCGGATTCTCAAGGAATTTCGGAGTTTCAGGCTTCTCAGGCTTCTCAGGCTTCTCAGCCCTCTTCTTTTTCTTCTATTTCGGATTCCACTTTTCATCCTTCTAATTCTTTTGTTTCAGACTCTGATTCGGACTCGGACTCGGAATCAGCTTC
>JAQUFK010000216.1 GCA_028684695.1 Methanosarcinaceae archaeon
AAAACCCGAACCCCTTTCTCCTCTTCGCAGACAGGCTTTCAAAAAAGAATTCAAGGAACTTGAAACTAGGGTAAAAAACGTAAAAAAAAAGCTCGGAGAAGAAAGAGAAAAGCTCAAAGAGCTTATGGCTGCAAATATCTGGGTAACTTCTCTTGATAAAACCGAGACTCTTTTGTTATATGACAGCCAAACGGAGGCTTTTTCAGAAATTGAAGCACTTCTAAAAGCTCTGCAAAAAACGCCGGGGCTGGAGCTTGAGGCTTCAAAAAAGAAAGCTCTAGATTCTGAAAAGAGTGCAGAAAGCTTTGTAAAAGGCTTAAGCTCAAGGTTTGGCTTAAGATGAGGCCTAAGACTCCTTTTAAACCTTATTCTGAGGCCGAAGCTCGAAAGCAGACTATTCTTATTTTGGAAAATGAACTTCGAAGTTTAGTTGCTTTTCCAAGGCTAATTCCCAAGTCTTTACGAGAGGAAATAGCGGAAATTCTTGTTTTTGAGATCCTTTTTGGACAAGCTTATGAAATAAAAGCCCCGGACAAATTTAAGGAGCGTTTTGGGGCTTTTTATCCGCTTTATCTTCTTCTCCGCAATTCCAAAATTTGGTTAAAAATCCAAAAGCTCGCAAACAAAAATTCTGGAGCCGGACTTGCTTGCCTAAAACTTCTTTTACCCCTTTTATACGATCTTATTGAAAAATATTCAAAAGTTACGGAAGCAAAGATTAAGGAACTTGATCCGGAAATGGAAAAACTGCTCCGGGAATTTGAAAAAATCTTGCAAGATACTTTTTTGCCCCGGCGTTTTTCGGAAAGTTCGGAGGGCTTTTCCACTTCGTCAAACCTTTCAGAAAATGTATCGGCTTTCCTACAGCTTAAAGGAAGTCAGCGTTTCCTTGAAATGCTTTTACAAAAACTATATCAGCAACTCGAAAGCTTTGTTTTAGAATTAGAAGCAAATCTCGAACTCTTCGAAACTCTTGCGCTTCTCTTTCCGAACCGGAACTGGAGTTATTCCGTAAAAGAACTTAAAAAAGAGCCCTTTTACATTCATTTAAAAATGCTAAAACGTTACTCGGAATTTTTCAAGCGAAATTCCGAGTTGCAAAGGCTTGTGGACTTTATAGGAAGACAAGAATTCGAGCCTTCAAACGGGCAAATTCACCTTTCGCCTTAGGGCAAAACCAGGATACAAACCATAAAATATTCCGGGTCAATTGAGAATCTCCTTCCAATGGAAGCTGCAAAACTTCTAAAACCTCTTCTTAAAAAAAAGTTCTATGCGGAACTGCTGGAAGGAAAACTTTTAAGCTATCAACTTCTTGGAAAATATCCCACAGGCTCCCCCCGCAAGAAGCCAAGAGGCCCTTTGATTGCTCTTGTAGATACCTCAGGCTCTATGCAGGGTTTTCCTCAGACCCTTGCCAAAGCCTCTGTTCTGGCAATTACAAAGCGGATGCTCAAAGAAAACAGGGCCGTCAAAATCATTCTTTTTGCATCAAGTAACCAAACCCTTGAAATCGAGCTCAGCTGCAAAAAGCAAATGTCGGAAAAATTTTTGAACTTTCTGCTCTACACTTTTGGAGGTGGAACCGATTTTAACATCGCCCTTGCCTCGGGTCTTAAAAGCCTTAAGGAAAAAGACTTTCAGGGAGCAGATCTGCTTTTTATTACGGATGGAAAATCCGAAATTTCAGATAAACTCGTGCTAGCTCGCTGGCAGGAAGCAAAAAAACGCCATAAAGCCAGGATTTATTCCTTGATTGTAGGAGGAGAAGGAGAAGGAGCTGGAGGGCTCCAGACAATTTCCGATTATACTTATTTTGTCGAAATAGATCCGAAAGCTGAAAAAACAGGGGAAATTGTAAGGCTTGGGGCAGTTTCAGGGAAACTGGAAGCAGAGCGGATCTAAAAATTAAAAGAGTTTAAATAATTCAGGTATATGGATTTGGCAAATACCTAAACATTATATAAACAGCCAATAAAACAATAAAAATCGCTAGAGCGGCACTGAATAATTTTTTTGAATCCATATTTCTCTTTCCCCTAATTTTAAAGAAATTAATAAAATAAAAGAATTAAATTAAATCTCGCGGCTGCTTGTGTTTAGGCAGCACTGGCAAAGGCATAGTATTTACAAGGATAGGACTTTCAACTTCTTTAGCTCTTTCAAGCAATAATTCTTTTCCTTTCTGAGTAAGTGCAAAAAGCGGAACTGCCGTTCCAACCTGGGCTAGGGGTTTTACAAGTTCTCGAAGGGATTTTGAGGCGCAGCTAGTTGCAATATCTGAGTTTTCAATCAAGGTTTTTGTAGCCTCTTTACCGAGCCCTGTTACATGCACAGCAATTACAATTAGGTCTAGTCCCAGCTCGGCTTCGATTTTCCGAACCTCTTTTGCAGTTTCGGCAAAAGCTACGGTTAGAGCGATCTTTTTATACCCAAGCTCAGCCGCTTTTTTCAGCCCGGCTATAGGATCTAGTTTTGCGGTTGAAGG
>JAQUFK010000217.1 GCA_028684695.1 Methanosarcinaceae archaeon
AACTTTACCCTCCCCAGACCGAGGCTGTTGAAAAAGGGCTTCTGGAAGGCAAAAACCTTCTTGCAGCCATTCCTACGGCCTCGGGAAAGACCCTGCTTGCCGAGCTTGCTCTGCTAAAATCCATTCTGGAAGAAGGAGGAAAAGCCCTATACATTGTGCCCCTCCGAGCGCTTGCTTCCGAAAAATTCAGGCGTTTTCAGGAATTTTCTGGTTTGGGCGTAAAAGTTGGAATTTCCACAGGAGATTATGATAAAAAAGACGAAGCCCTTGGCTCAAACGATATCATAGTAGCAACTTCTGAAAAAACGGATTCTTTGCTCAGAAACGAAACAGCCTGGATGCAGGAGCTTTCGGTAGTCGTAGCCGATGAAGTCCATTTGCTTGATTCTCCTGACCGAGGTCCAACCCTTGAGGTTACGCTTGCAAAACTCAGGCGAATCAATCCAGAATGCCAGCTTCTGGCTCTTTCGGCAACTATCGGAAACGCAGAAGAACTTGCAACTTGGCTGCAAGCCGAACTTGTCTTGAGCAAATGGAGACCAACGGAACTTCGGGAAGGAGTTTTCTTAGATGGCACCTATTATTGCCGGAATTTTAAAAAATCAATTCCAAAAGAGGATCGAGACGCTTCAATCTCTCTTGTGCTCGATACTCTCCGAGAAGAAGGGCAATGTTTAGTCTTTGAGAGTAGCAGGAAAAATTGTACGGCTTTTGCACGCAAAGCGGCTCCAAAGGTTGGAAAACTGCTCTCTTCCGAAGCCCGAGCCGCTCTTACTCTGCTTGCAGATGAGGTGCTGGATTCAAGCGAGAGCGAAAGTGGAAAAGAGCTTGCGGCCTGCCTTCGTTCAGGCACGGCTTTTCACCATGCAGGGCTGAACTCTGCCCAGAGGAAGAGCGTAGAAGAAGGATTTAGACAAGGCAAAATTAAGCTGATCTCAAGTACCCCAACACTTGCTGCAGGGCTTAACCTACCTGCAAGAAGAGTTATTGTAAGAAACTACCGCCGCTATTCTCCAGGAGAAGGGATGCTTCCCATTCCTGTTCTGGACTACAAGCAGATGGCAGGTCGAGCAGGCAGGCCCAGACTTGATCCTTACGGAGAAGCCGTGCTACTTGCGGCTTCGGAAAAAGAGCGGGCAGCTCTCTTTGAGCGATACATCGAGGCTGACCCAGAGGAAATCTGGTCTAAGCTCGGGACTGAAAATGCGCTCCGGACGCATGTGCTTTCCACGATTGCAAACGGCTTTACTTCCAGCCGGAAAGAACTTATGGAGTTTTTGAAAGCTACGTTTTTTGCTTTTCAGTACTCGAATTTCGGACTCTCGTCGGTTGTGAAGGACTGTCTGGACTTTCTGAAGAAAGAAGGAATGCTTGAACCCTCCGAAAGGCTCAGAGCTACCAGCTACGGGCTACTGGTCTCAAAGCTCTATCTTGATCCCCTTTCCGCAGCAATCCTTGTAAACGGCCTCAAAAAAGCAGAGCAGCTAAGCGACTTGACTCTGCTCCATCTGGTATGCAGCACTCCAGATATGCGACAACTTTACATGCGCAAATCCGATTACGGGCCTGTTAATGATTTTGTTTTAGCTCATGCAGAGGAATTTGCAGCTCCTCCGAGCCCTTTTAATAAAACTGAATATGAGTGGTTCTTGGCTGAGGTCAAAACCGCCCTTTTGCTAATTGCTTGGATTGAAGAAAAGCCTGAGAACGAGCTCTGTGACCGATTTGCTATAGGAGAAGGCGATATTCGGGCCCTTGCCGATATAGGGGAATGGATCATGCATGTGCTTTCCCAGCTTGCAGGGCTTCTTGGCCTGAAAGGAGTAGCAAAAGCCCAGGCACTTGAAAAGAGACTTCACTATGGAGCAGGGCCTGAGCTTATGGATCTGCTTAGTATAAAGGGAGTAGGCCGGGTCAGGGCCCGAAAACTTTATTCAATGGGTTTTAAAACCCTTTCTGCTCTTCAGGAAGCGGAGCCAAAAATCGTGGCTGAAGGCGTAGGTCCTCGGCTTGCGGCAAAGATTTTCAAACAGCTTGAAAGATCTGAAAAAGCCGAGGAAGCAATAGGAATTTCAGGAGTTCGAGATAAAGGACAGCCTAAAGTAAAGGGGCTGGAAAAGGAACAAATGAGAATTAATGATTTTTGAAAAATTGGTTTCCTTTCCAAATTCCGGCTTTAAGCCTTGAGCTTGAGTGAAAATCTTTAATTAGCTCCGGGGTTTTATGCTTGCAGGAATCCTCTTTATCAGAAATTCATTTTAAACAGGAGACAAAGGGCATGTTATTTAAAAAATTATCAGAGGTAACGGAGGCTGAAATGCAGAAATTGCTCTCCAGAAAAGCGGGTCTTTCCGATGTCGAAGAAACGGTTGAAGCTGTGCTTTCAGACGTGCGCAAGAAAGGAGACGAGGCTCTGCGGGAATATACGAAAAAATTTGATCGGGTGGAGCTTGAAAAGCTTGAGGTAAGCCAGGAAGAAATTGAAAAAGCAGTCTTAGAAGT
>JAQUFK010000062.1 GCA_028684695.1 Methanosarcinaceae archaeon
AAAAAGGGCCGAAAAGCCAAAAGAAGTTTCCGAACCCTGAAGCCCAGGTTTAAACCTGGACTTTCGCTCCTTTTTTTTAGTTAAAGTTTCCTTTCTTATTTTTTGTATTTTGCCCTCCATTCCCCCAAAATAGGAATCTTTTCTCCGCACTTAGGACAGGTCTTTTCAGGGGTGAGCTTGTATTCTTCGACTTTAAAAAATCCCCGTCGGATAAGGAGTTTTCCGCAGTTTGGACAGAAGGTGCTATCATACTCGTGCCCTATTACGTTGCCTACATAAACATAGTTCATGCCTTCTTCAGTCGCTATATTATGAGCCATTTCAAGAGTTTTGAGGGGGGTTGGGGGTAGCTCCTGCATTTGATACTGAGGATGAAAACGTGTGAAGTGAAGAGGGGTATCAGGCCCCAACCTCTTATATATCCACTTTGAAAGTTCCCGAAGCTCGTCTGGAGAATCGTTGTAGCTTGGAATGATCAAGTTTGTGATTTCCAGATGAATTCCAAGTTCTTTTGCAAGACAAGAAGCCTCAAGTACAGGAGCCAGTTTTGCCCCTGCAACTTCCCGATAAAATTCTTCGCTAAAGGCTTTTATATCGATATTTGCAGCGTCAAGAAAAGGAGCAATATGCTCTAAGGCTTCGGGCGTCATATAGCCGTTTGTAACGTAAACCGTGCCAAGTCCCGCATCTTTTGCAAGTTTTGCACATTCATAGGCATATTCGTGCCAGATGGTAGGCTCATTATACGTCCAGGCAATAGACTCTGAGCCCGATAGTAGGGCCCGACTAAGCAGCTCTTTTGGAGGAAGTTCTCTTGCATAGGCCTCTTCTACGGAGATCTGAGAAATTGTCCAGTTCTGGCAATGCTTGCACCTGAAGTTGCAGCCAACGGTTCCCACGGAATAGGCCGAAGAGCCAGGATAAAAGTGATAAAGGGGTTTTTTTTCTATAGGGTCCACAGCTTCGCTTGAAACCGTGCCATAAATCAGGGAATAGAGTTCTCCATCTCGATTTTCCCGAACTCTACAAATTCCTCTCCTGCCCGGAGCTATTTTGCACCTGTGAGAACAGAGCTTACACCTGACTTTATTAGCTTCAAGTTTTTCATAAAACATGGCTTTGCAAATCACATAAATCCCCATTAGCTGATTGTTTTTAAGAATAATAACGCTTCCCTTCAAAAGCTCCGGAAAAACCCTGAAAATACCCAGGGAATATAAGCGTAAACTTATCCTTGATTCTGTATGTAATATTCTGCCACCTCTTTGCTGACAGAGAGAATTCGGACAAGGATCAGTAAAAATATTAATAGAATTCTTTCCACAAATTTCCCTCAATCCCTGAAAATTAATATACAATCTTTAATATTCTATGCAATAAACGTTTAAATTTACAGCTAAACTTATATAATATTTTATATCCCTATCTAGCTTCAAACTTGCATAAAATCTTATATCTTGATTTCCATTTCAACTTACATGAAAATAATATATTTCCATTCAAGCATACATTCAAATTTTCATATGAAGTAAAGGGAGTATTACTTCGTATTTAAGCTTGACTGGATAAGAGATTGACTGGAGGAATTGCTATCACTCGGGAGCCAGCCTTTCAAAGAGGCCTTAAACTGCTTAAAAGCAAAAGGTATGCAAAAGCCATTAACGTTTTTAATAAAATATTAAGTAAGACCCCGCAGAATACAAAAGTTCTGTACAACCGAGGGCTTGCCCAGCTTGGACTTGGAAAAGCAGAAGACGCCCTTTCCTCTTTTGAGGAAGTTTTGAAAAAAGAGGAGCAGAATTCCGAAGCTTGGAGCCGGAAAGGCCAGGCTTTGCTCGCCCTTTCAAAACCAGAAGCTGCACTTCAAGCTTTTGAGCAGGCTCTTGAAGCCGAGCCTGAAAATAAAGAGGCTTTCTATGAAAAAGGCCTTCTACTTGCTAAACTTGGGAGAAAGGACGAGGCTTTAGCCTGCTTTGATGCCACTCTCAGGCTCGATGAGGCCTTTATCGAAGCTTGGTATGCAAAAGGAAAGGTCCTTACTGATGAAGGAAAATCTGATGAGGGTTTAAAATGTTTTGAAAAAGTACTCAGCCTTGACCCAAAACATTATAAAGCTCTTTATTTTGGAGGGTTGGGCTTTGCAAAAGCGGAAGAATATACAAAAGCAGAAGAATATTTCAATGCTCTTATCCGGCTAAATCCTAAACATAGCGAAGCTTGGTACCAAAAATGCCTTGTTCTGTCAAAGTCCGGAAGAAAAGAAGAAGCTTTAAAATGTTTTGATACAATCTTGAATAAATTTCCCAGACACGCCGAAGCCCTCTATAATATGGGAGTACTTCTCTCCGAGCTTTCTCACTTTGAGGAAGCCGAAAAGGTTTTTTCGAGACTTCTCAGGTTGAATCCGGAAAGTAAAGAAGCTTGGTTTATGAAAGGCTCGGCTCTTTTAAAACTCCTGCGTTTAAATGAGGCCATTGAAGCCTTTGAAAAAGCTATCCAGCTTGACTCTGGTTTTCTGGAAGCTTGGGACTGCAAATGTAAGGCTTTAATGCAACTTGGGGTGTATGATGAACTTTTGGAAACTTTAGATGCCCTACAGAAAATCCATCCTACTCCGGGAGAAATCTGCTACAAAAAAGTTCCTTTTCTTCTCAAACTCGGGCGGCTAGAAGAAGCTTCTGAGACCCTTGCTCGCGTAACGGATCTGCTACCCGAAAACAAGGAAGCTTGGGAAGAGCGGGGAATTGTGCTTGCAAAACTAGGCAAAATTGAAGAAGCTCTGAGTTGTTTTGATCGGCTCGCTGAGCTTGCTCCTGAATCCGCAGAGGTTCTGAAAAAGAAAATTCCTCTGCTAATAAAGCTTACCCGATTTAAAGAAGCCCTGGAGGAGCTGGAATATTGCCTTGATAAGGAGCCGGAGGAGCCGGATTTGCTTTATCAGCAAGGGCTTGTGCTCCTGGAATGTAATAACTTTGAGGCTGCTTTGCCTGTTCTTGAAAAACTGACAAAACTCAAGCCGGAATTTGAAAACGCTTGGCTGAATCTGGGTTTTGCTTATTTTTCCTTGGAGCGCTATGAAAAAGCCCTAGGAAGTTTTGAGGAAGGGCTTAGGCTTAACCCTTATCTTGAATCAGGCTGGAATAAAAAAGGCATTGTTCAGCAGCGATTGGGAAAAACAAAAGAAGCCCTTGCTTCTTTTGACAAAGCCCTAAAACTCAATCCAAACTTTGAAGCCGCTTGGAAAAACAGAGGGCTTGTCTTGCTTGAGTTGGAAGAATATGAAAAAGCGGAAGCAGTTTTTGCCAAAATCCTTAAAATAAATCCCGAAAATCCAGAAGCCCTCTATAACAGGGCAATTGCCTTATTCGAGCTTGGAAAACTGGAAACTGCTCATGAGTCTTTTGAAAAGGTAAAGGGCCTTGATCCGGATTATCCGGGGCTTATCCCAAAGCTTGAGCAAGTTCGAGCCGAGCTTGAAGCTGATAAAAAAGCTCTGGAATTTCTCGAAAACCTCACTGCTGAGATTGGAAAGGGAAGTTTAAAATCTTCCAAACAGGCTAAGGATTCAGGTAGAACTTTAGAGGCCCTTTTGGAAAACGGAAAACTTTATTTAAAAATTGGAAAATACGCGGATGCTCTAAAAGCTTTTGAAAACGTGCTTTTGCAAGCCCCGGAATCAAAGGCTGCTTGGTATCAGAAAGGCCTTTCTCTCCTGAAACTTGAGCGTTTCGAAGAAGCGATTCAGGCTTTTGATGAAGTTATTATAAGGGACTCGGAATATGAAGAAGTCTGGACTTACAAAGGCTATGCTCAGTTAAAACTCGGAAAATTCGGGCCTGCTCTTGAAAACTTTGAAACCGTCCTTCAGGAAAACCCAGCCTCGGAAAAAGTTTGGTATTATAAAGCTTTGACCCTGCAAAAGTTGCAGCAATTAAGGGAAGCCTCATTGGCTTTTGAGACTGCGCTCAAGCTGAACCCCGAGCTTCACGAGGCTAAAAAAGCGCTGGGTTTTTGCCGCTTTGAACTCGGAGAGTACGAGGCTGCACTTCAAGCTTTTGAGGCTTACTTGAAAATAGAGCCAGAGGCTTTTTCAGTTCTTTTAAGAAAAGCTCTTGGGCTCCAGAAATTAAAAAAGCCAGAAGAAGCTGCTGAAACCTTTGAGAAACTGCTTGAGCTTGAGCCTGAAAACCCGGAGCTTTTGTACGCTCTTGGAACTGCCCGGTTTGAGCTTGAAAAATATACAGAAGCTCTTCAGATTTTTGAGCAGCTAAAGCTAGAGAATAAAGCCAAAGGAGCAGAAGAAGTAAAAACAAAAGAAGCAAACCCGGAAATAAAGAACGAGGGAGATTTAGATAAAGTAGAGGCTTTAAACGTAGGAGAAATTCTCTATATGGAAGGTCTTTCCTATTTCCGTTTGCACGAGTATGAAAAAGCGCTGGATAAGTTTACGAAACTAAGCGAGAAAGAGCCTTTAAGAATCGAGAGCTGGTATTATCAGGGCCTGACTCTTTCCGAGCTTGGAAGAGACGAGGAGGCTGCCAAAAACTTTGAAAAAGCTCTAGATTCGGCCTTTCCAGATGCTCCCTACAGACTGGGGCTTGCTCTTTTTAAAATCGGAGATTGGGAAGCTGCAATCCGAGCTTTTGAGCTGGCTCTTAAAGAGGAAAGGAATGGGGAAATTTCGGCTTCAGTGGAAGGAAAAGCAAAAATCCTTAGCCTGCAAAGTTTGGCTCTGCTAAAACTAGAAAAATTCGATGCAGCAGCCTCAGGTTTTCGAAAAGCCCTTTCCTTTGAGCCTGAAAATAAAGAAGCTCTCTCAGGACTTAGCACCGCCCTCTTTGAACTTGGAAAATTCGAAGAAGCTCTTCCGAGCTTTGAAAAACTCTTAAAAGTAGCTCCTGAGTTTGAGAGAGCTTGGTTTAAAAAAGGTTGGAGCTTAAAAGAAATTGGAAGGGAGCAAGAAGCTGTGGCGGCCTTTGAGACCTACCTTCAGTTAACCCCCGACGCCAAAGAAGCTCTTGAACTTAAAGGAGACTGTCTTTTCAGGCTCAAGCAATATGAAGAAGCAATCGAAGCTTATGCTGCGGGCCTGAAAATCGAGCCCGAATGCTCCCCCCTCCTTTATAATCTGGGGCTTGCCTGGTTCAGTTTAGGAAATTTCAAAAAGGCTCTGGAAGCTTTTGAGCAAGTTCAGAAAATGGAGCCTGAAAAAGCCGGACTTGCTCGATCTCTGGGTTTTACCCATTTTGGGCTGGAGCAATATGAAAAAGCTCTTGAGGCTTTTGAGGCAGCTGAAGCAAAAGGAGAAGCGAATCCTGAAGTTTATCGGAAAAAAGCCCTTGCTCTTTTTGAACTTGGGAAAATCGAGGCTGCAGCCGAAGCTTTAGAGCTATTTGCAAAAACAAGCACAACAGGAGCAGAAGCCGAGCTTTCTGAATCCGACTATTCCGAAACACTAGAAAAATTTAGCGAGGCTCTGCTAAAACGCGGAAAATATGAAAACGCTTTATTCCTGCTTGAAAAACTCTTAAAAGAAAAGCCCGATTCAGGGCCGGCTCTCTTTAAGAAAGCCTGTGTACTTGCCAGACTCGAAAAGCCAGAAGCTGCCCTTGAGACTTTTAGCCAGCTGCTTAAACGAGAGCCAGATTTTAAAAAGGCTTGGTATCGGAAAGGGCTTGTGCTTTTTTCCCTTGAAAGATATGAAGCCGCGCTTGAAGCTTTTGAAAAGGAAAGCTCAAAAGAAGAAAAAGGAAAACCTTTGGAAGATCCGGAACTTGAAGATGCTCTCCTTAAAATAGGGCTTTGTCAATTCCGGCTTGGGGGCTTCAAAGCCGCGCTTGAAGCTTTTAATACTCTTCTTGCCCAAAGGCCACAAGCTCCGGAAAACTGGTATAGGAAAGGGCTTTCGCTTCTGGAACTTGAAAGAGTTCAGGAAGCTTTGGATGCTTTTGAAAATTGCCTTAAATTCAGGCCCGATTTCGGAGCTGCTTGGCTACAGAAAGGCCATTCCCTTCTTGGGCTTGGCAGAGCTGAAGAAGCTGCCGAAGCCTTTGATTCTGTTCCATTTTCGGATCCTAAAAAAGCCGAAGCGCTTTACAGCCAAGCTGTTGCTCTCGCTCGCCTTCATAGGTTTGAAGAAAGTGTCCAGGCTCTTAATACCCTACTGCTGCGCTTTCCGGAGTTTTCGGAGCGCTCTGAAGCCTGCTGCAGCCTTGGAGCTGCTTTGACAGAACTTGATGAATATGAAAAAGCCCTTAAAGCTTTTGAAAAAGTTCTGAAAATCGAACCCGAACACAAAGAGGCTTTGTACAACCGGGCTATTGTGCTCTTTTCTCTTAAAAGATATGAAGAAGCTGCAAGAGCTTTTGAAGCTTTCCTTAAGGTTTTTTCCGAAACTCCTGAAGCCCTGCACTACCTTGGACTCTGTAGGCTTGAGCTAGGAGAAGAGGAGGAAAATCTAAAAGCAGCCCTGCTTAATTTTAAAAAAGCGGTGGCTTTAAACCCTGAATATGAAGCAGCCCTTTACGGAAAAGCCATAACTCTTTTTAAATTGGGAAAATTAAATGAAGCTCTTGAGGATTTTTCCAGGTTCTTAGAGCTTGCTCCTGGGAATACGGATGCTTTGAATTACAGAGGGGTTGTGTGCTGCAAGCTTGAAGCATATACAGAGGCCCTAAAGACTTTTGGCCAAGTGCTTGAGATGGAGCCTGAAAACATAAAAGCAACTTATAATGTAGGGCTTGTCTGTTTTAAGTTAAACAATTATACAACTGCCGTAAAAGCTTTTGAAGAAGCGCTTTCTCTTAACCCTTGGCATGCGCAATCCTTAAAATATCTGGGAATCTCTCTTGCAAAATTAGAAGATTACGAAGGCGCTTTAAAAGCTTTTGATAAACTGCTAAGAATTAACCCAACTGATCCTAGCATCCTTAATTACAGGGGGGTTATCCTTGGAAAGGTAGGAAAATTCCGAGAAGCTATCCGGGTTTTTGACGAAATACTACGGCTGTACCCAGAGCTTGCAGGAGCTAAGAAAAAACTTGAAATCCTGAAAAGCTTGGAAAGAGAAGAGCTTCATTACTAAAGTTTCAATATTGAATATTGATGAAAACTAGGAGAAAGTTTCTGAGAAGAAGCTTCTCTCTTTCTTTTCATTTTCAAAAAATGATATAAAGGTCCAAAAGGCTATGCAAAACATCCTCACTGTCCAATCCCTTTCAAAAAAATTCGGAACCTTTTATGCTGTAGATGGAATAAGCTTTGGCGTTAAACCCGGTTCAGTTTTTGCTTTTCTCGGGCCCAACGGCGCCGGAAAGTCAACTACGATTAAGATGCTTACAACAGTCCTTCGTCCTAGTGCCGGAAAAATCCTAATTAACGGTTTTGATGCTCTGCAAGAAAAAGATAAGGCTCGGGCTTCTTTTGGAATCGTTTTTCAGGACCAGAGCCTAGATGATGAACTTACAGCCTACGAAAATATGTATTATCATGCCGTAATCTACAAAGTACCTAAAAAAGAACGGAAAGAAAGAATAGAAAAGGCCCTAAAAATAGTGGGGCTTTCTGCCCGCCAAAAAGAGTTTGTGAAAAACTATTCGGGGGGCATGAAGCGCAGGCTTGAGATTGCAAGAGCGCTTATTCATTATCCAAAGATTCTTTTTCTAGACGAGCCTACAGTTGGACTTGACCCTCAAACTCGCTACTCGATCTGGGAACATATCAGGAAGCTAAACAAGGAGTTGGGAATGACGATTTTTCTGACTACACATTATATGGAAGAGGCTGAAGCCATCGCCGATGAAATTGCCATAATCGATCACGGAAAAATCATAGAAACCGGACGCCTTGAAGAGATAAACGCAAGAGCTGAAACCGCCTCGCTTGAAGAAGCTTTTTTGAAACTGACAGGAAGAGGGCTCCGAGACGAAAACGAAAGAGGGAGGAGAGGAGGAGGCAGAATTGCAAGATTGAGGCGGAGCCGATGATTGAAGTTATTTATATCCTCTGGCTCAGACAGCTTAAGCATTACTGGCGCTCAAAGGCCAGACTTATAGGCTCTTTAGGGCAGCCTCTGCTTTTTCTAGTAGCCTTTGGCTTTGGCTTTGGGCCCATGTACAGCAGAGCAAGCGGAGGGGAAAATTATATGGATTTTCTGGCTCCGGGCATTGTCTCGATGTCTATTCTCTTTACAGCAGTCTTTTCAGGGCTTGAGGTTATCTGGGATCGCAAATTTGGTTTTCTTAAAGAAACGCTTGTAGCTCCCATCTCAAGGCTGGAAATCATGCTTGGAAAAACTCTTGGAGGAGCCACGATTGCCCTGATTCAAGGGTTGCTGGTTTTTTGCTTGGCTTATCTACTTGGGTTTAGAGCCGCATCCTTTGCAGGTTTTTGTTTAGGGCTTGGGTTTATGTTCCTTATCGCCCTCTTTTTTGCAGGAATGGGACTTAGCATTGCCTCGAAAATGAAGGATATGCAGGGGTTTCAGGTTATTATGAACTTTCTTATTATGCCCATGTTCTTCCTTTCAGGAGCTCTCTTTCCTCTGGAGAATCTTCCTCCTTCAATTTACTTTATTGGCAGGCTCAACCCTCTAACCTACGGAGTGGATGGCCTTCGGGGAGCGCTTACCGGAGAAAGCGTTTTTGGAATTTCTTATGATCTTTTAGTAATTTCTGGGCTTACAGCTCTTATCTGTGGGCTCGGAGCCTATCTTTTTTCAAAAACCGAAGCCTGATGCTTCAGCTTTTCTTTTTTTATATCTCAGAAATTAATAAAATCAGGCCCTTCTATTCTTCATCTTACTGAAAGAAAAGCTCAAGTTCTACAGGGCAATGGTCCGATCCCCAAATCTCTGAAAGGATGGAGGCTGAATGCACATTCTCTTGCAGTTCTTTACTTACAAAGAAATAGTCAAGCCTCCAGCCCACATTTCTTTCTCGAGCCCGGCTGCGCATGGACCACCATGTATAATTTTTCCCAGCTTTATTAAACATTCTAAATGTATCTATATACCCTGCAGCCAGAAATTTATCCAGCCAAGCTCGTTCTTCGGGCAGGAAACCTGAAATTTTTTCGTTGGCTTTTGGGCGGGCCAGATCAATTTCTCGATGAGCTGTATTTACGTCTCCGCAGATGACGAGTTTTTTGCCTTTGACTTTCAGCCGGTTTGCGTATTCAAAAAAGGCCTCATAAAAATTCAGTTTATAACTTAGGCGTTCCTGAGAGGCTTTGCCGTTTGGAAAATAGACGTTTAACAGGGTAAAATTCTTATAATCGGCCCTGAGAATACGCCCTTCTCTATCGAATTCCTCAATCTTAAGCCCAGCTTCAAGGTTTAGGGGTTTTTCTTTTGAAAAAAGAGCAACTCCGCTGTAGCCTTTCCGCTCGGCTGAGACAAAATACTTATGATATCCCGGAAAGTTTTTAATTTCTCTTGGGAGTTTTTCAGAAGATACTTTGGTCTCCTGCACACAAATAATATCGAATTTTTGATCTAGTAATAACTCCAGAAAACCTTTTTTAATCACGGCTCGGATCCCGTTTACGTTCCAAGAGAGTATTTTATAGTGAGCTGACATTTGAGACTCCCTCCTAGTCTTATTCAAATCTGAATTTTTTAGGCTGAGTTTCTTGCTTTGTTTATTTGAAAGCAAGCCTATTTAGGTCTTGAGGGAGTAAACACTTTTAAAAAAGGCACTTCCTTATTACTAATTGATCACTTCTAACTATTTGCAAAAAATTAAGCCTATAAATTAGGCAAAAAAGGAAAGCCGTATGAATCTTACAAAAATTATTTGCTGTATGCTTGCCTTTGCGCTGGTTATTGGGATTTTTACAAGTATAGGGCCTGAAGGAGATAAAAAAGCTGCAAACAATTCCCAGCCTGCAGCTTCCAATTCGGAATCTGAAAATAGCTCAGGGGTTGGGGCTCCAGAAGGCGTTAAAGGAAATGAAATAAAAAATTCATCGGATACGCCGAAACATTCAAAATCACTTGTTCCTGAACCTCCGGCTTCTTCCCTTCTGAAAAACGGATCCGGAGAAATAGCGATTCAAAAAAGGTTTCTTGAATTGAGACTCCAGACTGCAGCCGATCTTATAGAAAGAGAAGGAGAAGCTGCCTTTTATGAGTTTCGGGAAGAAGGTTCTTCTTGGTATTATGGGGACTTTTATATCTTTGTAGGAAGCCTTGCCGGGACGTTGGAAGTTTATCCTCCGGAAAGCGGAAGGGAAGGAGAGGCTTTAGAAGAACTTATGGATTCCGAAGGCAATGCCTTAGGAGCACAGTTCCTAAAAATCGCGCGAGAGGGAAATGGAGAAGGTTGGCTAGAATATACTTATCCAAAAGCTGGAAATTC
>JAQUFK010000063.1 GCA_028684695.1 Methanosarcinaceae archaeon
GGGATACTACTAAGGTTTGTGAGCTCAGAGGCGTTTAATTTTTGGTTTGCAACATGGTAGAGCAAAACCTTTTCAAGAGCCGTAGTATCGTTTAGGAGGGCTTCAAGCGTTTCTTCGGGAAGAGCGGCAAAAGCTTCGTCTGTTGGAGCAAAAACCGTAAATGGACCTTCTCCTTTAAGGGTTTCGGTCATATTTGCGGTTTCAAGCGCTAAGAGTAGAGTGCTGAAGTTGCCGGCTTCAGTGGCTACTTCCACTATATCGTTTTCCTCTTCCTCTCCATTCTCAGGCGGGAGCATAACGGCATCGATTGCATGGATTATTCCATTGCTTGCCTGAATGTCTGCAGTAACAATTTTTGCGTCCTCGATCAGGATCCCTTCGGAAGTAACGTTTACGGAAAGTTCGCTTCCTTCAAGAGTTGGGATACTACTAAGGTTTGTGAGCTCAGAGGCGTTTAATTTTTGGTTTGCAACATGGTAGAGCAAAACCTTTTCAAGAGCCGCAGTATCGTTTAGGAGGGCTTCAAGCGTTTCTTCGGGAAGAGCGGCAAAAGCTTCGTCCGTTGGAACAAAAACCGTAAACGGACCTGCTTCTTTAAGGGTAAAATTGAGTTCGGTTGCTTTCACTGCTGTAACAAAGCTTGTGAAATTTTCCGCTGTTGCAGTGTCTATTATATTTTGCAGTTCTTCACTTGCATTGTTCTCAGTTTCGTTGTTTTCCGTGGCATTATTTTCCTCCGCCGCCGGATCAGCAGCCGAAACTGCATATGCGCTGAGTAATAAGAGGAAAAGGGCTATTATTACCCTTAACCCTAAATTTCCTTTTGTCATTTAGTCCCCCACATTTTTATCCTGCTTTCTGCCAGATTTTTGGATTTTATCCGCCTTCTGAGCAGGGCATGGATTTTATTGGATTATACGTTTTTTTGGATCCTCGAATACGTATTCTTGAAAATAATTTCAATGTTTTTGAATTCAAAATTCCGTATTCTTAAGATCGTAAAATACATATATTATATAATAAGAGCCGTATTTGAATATTACGAATTCTATAATATTGAAATGAATTAT
The DNA here is from genome assembly GCA_028684695.1 of Methanosarcinaceae archaeon. Lineage (GTDB taxonomy): Archaea > Halobacteriota > Methanosarcinia > Methanosarcinales > Methanosarcinaceae > JAQVBP01. The sequence goes on from JAQUFK010000063.1 coordinate 1,071, forward strand.
ATTAATTATATATTATTGTATTTTTAATCTTCTCAAAATCACTGTATTAAAAATAGCAGATACAAAATAACATTATAGCATGTCTAATCTAGAATAAAAGAGAATTTCTATGGAGCTATCTGCTTCAGCCTAACTGCAGCCTAACTCTTATTTGCTTTAGCCCGAAGTTTATTCCTATTTTTATTCCTAAAAACTGATAAATAATAGATTCAAACCTTTCAATATATACATACTAAATTATAAAAGCAGCTTTCCGGAAAACAATATGAAATAAATCAAGAACGGAAGCTCAAACTCCCTTCTTTATTATAAATTATTAAAAGTAAATATTATAGGAATTTAAGCCCCTTAGGACCTATGAAGAGCCTTGAGCCTTGTTAATAGAAGTTCAAGGCCTGAAGCAGGAAGCTTCAGGCCTAAGTTGTGGAGGAATTTCACTTTCTTTCTTTTGCGTATGCAACAAGAGCTTCTTTTATCCCAAACTTAAAGGCGACAACTACGGCAATTCCCCAAGCCAGAGGCCCGAAGAAGAGATAAATAATTCCGGTATCTATGAGCAGGGTATCAAGGGAAAGCAGAATCACTATAAGAATTAAAAACCCTCTTAAAAGAGGAACTAAAATAGCAGTGCCTTCAATTTCCATTCCCTTGACTGTTTTTTCCAGATAATCCATTACGATATCAATTGCCAGAACCCCAATCATAAGGATTAGGATCCCTGTAAAAAGCCTGGGTAAATATTTAGTAATGTCAATTAGAAGTTCGGTAAACATTGTAAGCTGTAAAATATCCATCGCAGCCGTAAGGAAGATCAAGTAGCCAAAAAGTTTGATCAGGCCTGTTATTATGCCTGAAGCTGACATTCCTCCCGCTTTTACAGAGGCTCCTATCGAACTCCTTTCAAATTTTTCATCAAGCTCGGCGGCGATCATCATTTTATTAGCAAGGTTGCTTAGGAAATCAACAACCAAAAGCCCTATTAACAAGACCAAGAAAGCCGAAAGAATAAGCGGAATAAACAAAATGATCTGAGTTATGAAATCCGCAACAATCTGTATTTTTAGAAGATCTATAATTATAACCGCGAATATAATATATATAAACCATCGGATTACAGCTGCAAAAAAGCCTACTGTACTCATATCAGCTTTTTGGATCATGCTCCCTATAGCCGTTTTATCAATAAGCTCATCAAGTCCGATTTTATCTAGAACTTTTGCTCCTAGCTTTCCAAGTAGGTTTCCAAGAATCTTTCCCACAATCAATAGAAGAATAACCGCAACAAGAGTAGGAATAAATGAAATAAACTGATCTACCATACCTATCAAACTATTTGTGATCTCTGCTTGAACCAATCCAAATCCTCCCCAAGTTTCTACTTAATTGAGTTCTCTCTTTTTTATTTTATTTTCTTCCAGAACCCCTATCCGGAAGGGTTTTTTTATGGACGTTGATATATAATATAAGCACTATAATACAAATATCTATCTTCAATAAGAGAATATAAATAATCAGGCAGTTTACAGATTCTCCATTCCAAAAAAGCTCATTTCCGGGAGAAGCCAGTATGAAACTAAGAAAGTTCAACCTCAAAAAATCTAAACCCGGGCTTGCTCCGGGCACACTTGTGCATGTTGGAGAAAAGAAAAGTGAGAAAGTAAGGCTTCAAATTTGGGCTTATAATGCCGAGGAATTGGTAGAAAAAGAGCTCCAGAGTGTGGAAGAATGCTTGGCCTTTCGGAAAAAACCTGGCCTGAAACTCTGGATTAATGTAGATGGACTCTTTCGGGTAGAATTTATTGAAAAACTTGGAAAGAATTTTAATATCCATCCCCTGACTCTCGAAGATATCCTCAATACCGGGCAGCGGCCTAAAATGGAAAATTACGGGACGTATATTTATTCCGTATTAAAAATGTTCTTTTTTGACGAAAAAAACGAAGAAATCGTAATGGATCAGGTAAGCCTTATTCTCGGACCTAACTATCTTCTCTCTTTTCAGGAAAGGGCAGGAGATGTCTTTGAGCCTGTTCGAGAAAGGCTAAAGAGCCCAGGCTCTAAGTTTAGGAAAGCTGGAGTAGATTACCTAGCCTATGCCCTGATCGATGCGGTAGTTGATAACTATTTTTTAATCCTTGAAAAATCAGGAGAGCAGCTTGAAGCTCTTGAAGATGAACTTATTCAAGAGCCTCAGCCTGAAACTTTGCAAAAGATCCAGAATTTTAGAAGAGATATGATTCTCCTTCGAAAATCAGTTTGGCCTCTTCGGGAACTAATAAACGGCCTCCAGAAAATGGAGTCGGAGCTGATTGAAGCTCCAACTCAGCTTTATTTAAGGGATGTCTACGATCACACAATCCAGGTTATTGACGGGATAGAAGCTTTTAGAGATATTCTCTCCTCTATGCTCGATGTCTACTTATCAAGCGTAAGCAACCGGATGAACGATATTATGAAGCTGCTTACCATAATCGCAACCATTTTTATACCCCTCTCTTTTATAGCAGGAGTTTATGGTATGAACTTTAAGCACATGCCTGAACTTGAATGGAGTTTGGGATACCCTGCAGCTCTTTTTCTGATGCTGCTTACAGCTCTAATTATGTTCGTTTATTTTAGAAAAAAGAAATGGCTCTAAGCTTAAAGCTAACAGCTTAGAGCTAACAGCTTAGAGCTAAATAGTTTCTTGCTTAGATACTTTTCTTTTTTTGCTTAAGAAGTTCGACAGCCATATCCCGAAGTTTATATTTTTGGATTTTCCCGCTTGCAGTCAGGGGGTACTCCTCCACAATAAAAACATGTTTCGGAACCTTATACCGGGCAATCCGGCTTATGGCATAGTCTCGGATATCCTCCTCATTAAGCTCAACTCCTTTTTCCAGAATTACAAAAGCGCCTACGATTTCGCCGTATTTTTCATCAGGAATTCCAATGACTTGAACATCTCTAATTCCTTTTATTGTATGGAGAAATTCTTCAATTTCTCTGGGGTAGATGTTCTCCCCCCCTCGGATAATCATATCTTTAATACGGCCTGTGATCCTGTAATAGCCTTTGGAATCACAGGTTCCAAGATCTCCGCTATGCAACCAGCCTTGCTCATCGATTGCCTTTTTTGTGGCTTCCGGCATCTTATAATAGCCTTTCATCACATTATAGCCGCGGCAGCACAGTTCTCCGACTGTATTTGGGGGAAGAATTTCTCTGGTTTCTGGATCCATAACACAGACTTCAACGCCCGGAAAAGATTTTCCAACGGTTTCTACTCTGAGCTTTAGAGGATCCTCAGTTGTAGTCTGAGTCATTCCCGGGGAAGCTTCAGTCAGGCCGTAGACACTGGTAATTTCATGGCAATGCATATCCTCTACAACCTTTTTCATGGCTTCTACGGGACAGGTAGAGCCTGCCATGATTCCGGTTCTAAGCGAAGAAAGCTCGAACATATCAAACATTGGGTGGGTATACTCGGCAATAAACATGGTCGGAACCCCGTATAGAGCTGTACACTGCTCTCTTTGAACCGCAGCTAGCACTAGCAGGGGATTGAATAGTTCCAGCATCACAAGGGTTCCCCTGTGCGTTAAGGTCGCCATAACTCCAAGTACGATTCCGAAACAATGGAAAAGAGGGACAGGAAGACAAAGCCTGTCCTTAGCCGTAAATTTTTGTCGATCTCCAATACAGAGGCCGTTATTCAGGATATTTTTATGCGTTAGCATAACTCCTTTGGGAAAACCCGTGGTTCCTGAGGTATATTGCATATTAACAACATCATCACAATTGACACTGGCCTTGATTTTCAGAAACTCTTCTTCCGGGGAGTGATGTCCGAGTAGCATGAGCTCGTTTGTGTTGTACATGCCTCGGTGTTTTTCCTGACCCACATATATTACACTTTTAAGATGTGGGAATTTCTCACTTTTCAGCCTTCCGCGTTCACAGGTTCGAAGTTCCGGCACAAGCTCATACATAATCTGGAGATAATCAACATCTCTGAAGCGGTCAATTACGGCTAGTGCTTTCATGTCTGATTGTTTGAGGACATACTCAATCTCATGGATTTTGTATGCGGTATTTACCGTAACCAGCACTGCCCCGAGTTTGGCGCTTGCAAACATGAAGGTTAACCAGTCCGGAACGTTTCGGGCCCAGATTCCTATATGATCTCCTTTTTTTATCCCGATTGCAAGTAGACCTTTTGCAAGATCGTCTACCCTTTCGTTGAACTCTTTATAGGTAAAGCGCAGATCCCGGTCCGGATAAACAATAAATTCGTGTTCTGGATCTATTTCTACCTGTTTTTCAAAATATGTCCCAATTGGGGTTTCTATAAGCTGCATGGTTTCAGCCTCTCATTTTTCGGAGGAATCCTCATTCGTCCGGGAAATAAGATGCTCTTCCAGCACCTTTCGGAATTTGGCAGGGATTGGCAGGGGTTTTTGGAGCTTGAAATCATAGTAGACAAGCACAGCCAGCCCTTTGGCTTTAAGGCCTCCTCGTTGCCAAGCTTCATGCCCAACCGTAAAGGAAGTGTTGCCAAGCTTTGTAATGTAAGTTCGGATTTCAACGTCCCCGTCAAAATACATCTGGCTCAAAAAATCAAATTCCGTTCTTACGAGAATTAGATGCCATTTTTCAGGTCTGAGATCAAGATCCGGCGTAAAAAGCCGGAAAATGGAATTTCGGCCCATTTCAAACCAGACCGGAACTATGGTATTATTAACATGCCCAAGTCCGTCAATATCCCCGAAACGTGGAGCTATCGTTGTAGTAAACATAAGGATTCCTGATACTTTAAAAAATTCAATTTTTTTAGTGTGGTTTAACTAAGCAAACTTTTCAAATATTTCAATTCTAAATTTCCCTTATAAAAAAAGGGAGGAAGCTCCTTCAGGCAGGAGCATAGACCACAGCCAGGATTTTTGCATCTCCAGCTCCTGCAGCGTGCAGGTCATGGGGGACAATAGAATCATAATAAATGCTGTCTCCTTCGTTTAGGTTATGGACTTCCTTTCCGTAGAAGATCTCTATTTTTCCGGAAAGCACATAAATAAACTCTTCTCCTTCATGAGAGGAGAGTTTGTGGCTTTCTTCAGGCGAGGGCCGGATATCAATTATAAAAGGCTCCATATGCCGGTCTGCCTTATCTGAAGCAAGGGCATAAAAGTCCAGAGCACTTTTTTTGGGTCTTTCGGTTTTTCCGGAAAACCGGACCACGTTTTCGGACTGGCCTTCCCGAACAACAACTGGACCGTGCTGGGGCATATCATCCAAAAAAGTCCCGAGCCGGACCCCTAAAGCCCGGGCGATCTTCAGTAGAGGGGTTAAGGAGGGAACAAGAGCTCCGTTTTCTAACTGTTTAATTAATTCCACGCTGCTCTGGCTTGCTTCTGCAAGTTGTTCCACGGACATATCCTGTGCTTCCCTGAGCTGACGGATCTTACTTCCGACACGGTTCTTTTCTGACATAATTAGATTTCCTCATAGTTTTTTTTATAGGAATTGCAAACTGCTTTTTGGTAAAACTCCAAACAGCTTCTTGCTTCACAGATCCCCATCAAAATCTCAGACAAGCTTTAATTCGGGCAGCTTCTGCCCTACTGAGTTCTGTTCCTTTGTCCGCTACGGCTTTATATGAAAAGAAATCCGGAACAGCAAATTTCTTCAAGCCTTTTTGCGCCTGATGGTAAACTCTTAGAATAAGATTGCATGGGTTTTTAGACTCTTAGCCAGACAACACTTAATCTAAGAGTAGACCAGCATTTAAAGTATATTAAGATTACCAAAAATAAAAAATAGAAATAGTTAGGAAAGAGAAGCCTTTGGCTCCAGAGCTAAAACCTCAGATGGGTTTTGGGAGCTTTTTTCTAAAAATAAGCTGGAAAATAGCTGGCTTGCGCCTTTCAATCAAATTCAAAATTGCATTTTATTCCTTCAATATCAAAGCAGAGGTTACAGGAAACACATCTAGCTTTTTCGACTTCTCCCTTTTTAATTTTTAGGATTAGGTCAGGCTCGCAGATAAAAGGTCGACTCATGGAAATCAGATCTGCATACCCTTCTTCAAGCAGTTCCCGCATAAGAGAAACCGTACGAATGCCTCCTACAAGGATGAGAGGAATCCCTACAGCCTGCTTTATAAGCTTTGAATATTTTTTAAAATAAGCTTCCTTTGCCCTGGAATTGATATCGGACTTAATGGTAACGCTTCCGGCCTCTGAAATTCCTCCACTAATTTCAAGGGCACAGATTCCAGCCTTTTCCAGGATTTTTGCAATTTCTACGCATTCAGGAGCGTCAAGGGCTTGTTTTGCCTTTGAGGAACCAGCTCGAAAACCGTCAGTTGCATTCAATTTGGCCAAAATTGGAAAATCCGAGCCTGCTTTTTCTTTTATCCCTTTTACAATCTCTGTAACAATTCGGGTTCGGTTTTCTACAGAGCCTCCCCAGCGATCAGTTCGTCTATTTGTATAAGGAGAAAGGAAATTACTGAGCAAAAATCCATGCGCACAATGAAGCTGTACTCCGTCAAAACCAGCTTCTTTTGCCCGGCTGCCGGCTGCCACAAAGGCTTTGATCAGGTGCAGAATTTCAGCTTCGCTCATTTCTCTTGGAGTCTGGCCTGAATGACTGTCTTTGACAGAAGAGGGGGCTATCGGGACAGGATATTCTTTTGAGACAGTAGCTTGCCTTCCTCCGTGTACGATCTGCAGCACAATCTTTCCATTCTTGCGATGAACTCTTTCCGTAATTTTGCGGTAAGGTTCAAGAAAGCGGTCCGAGTAAATTCCTTGCTGGAGGGAATCACTTTGGCCTCCAGGCAGGACATACGAGTAGCCGGTAATGATCAGGCCAACTTTGTTGCTTGCAAGGTTCTCATAAAGTTCTCCGAGCCTTTCGGTAGGGGTTCCATCTGCTTTGGCCATAAATTCCTGGGTTGCGGATCTGACAAACCGGTTTTGGAGTTTCAGCCCACAGATTTGAATCGGGTCAAAAATCATGATAAAGAATAGGAAAAGGCTTTGTATATATTTTCCGGAAAAATCCTAGGGTAATTTTCAGAGTAAATATTGTAGTTTTTACTCATCAAACTGTCTTGCATTTTTTTCCTCAAGCTTTTCTTGCAGGCTTTCGTTTTGGGTTTTCAGGATAAAAAGGCTTGCGAAAAGCAAGAATATGGCTAGGCTATTCACAAGCAGAGTAAGCTTAAGTGCACTTCCCTCAAGGCCTCCTCCTTTTCCGGAGGCTCCAAGGTTTTGGCCAAACATTAAGGGGTGGGCCGAGCGCCAGAGCCGGATAGAAAAAAAGCTCATTGGAACTGAAACAAAGCCTAGGATTCCAAAAACGGCTGCAAAACGGGCCCGTTTTTCTGGCTCTTCTACAGCTTGCCTGAGCGCTAGATAAGCAAGATAGACCAAAAAGAGCACAAGAGATGTGCTAAGCCTTATATCCCAAATCCAATACCAGCCCCAGGCAGCCTTTGCCCAGATCGAGCCTGTAAGCAGCACAAGAAAGGCAAAGAGCGCTCCGACTTCAGCTGCAGAGCGGGCGTAGATGTCCCAGCAGGAGGCTTTTTTCCAAAGGAAAAAGAGACTGCAAAGAAAGAGGATTGCAAAAGCTAAGTAAGAACTGAGGGCAATTGGAAGATGGAAATAAAAGATATTGAAACTGCTGTTTAGAACCTCTCCGGCCTCATCTTTCATGGGAGGCAGGTAAAAAAACATCAGGTAGAATGCAAAAAGCATTACTCCTGCCGTCAACAGGCCCAGAAAGGCCTCGATTTTTCTAAAATTTCTGGACATTTTTTATTCCCGCAGATGCTTGTGATATTGTGAAGAATTACTCGAGCATTTTATATATTTAATAAGAAAGTTATGGGTCAGTATATTGATTTATATTTAATCTGTCGTTTAAGAAGTTTTTTCCTCCGAGCTTTTTTTTCAGTCTTGGATTGCATACTCAAAGACGAGTTGAGCTATTACAAAAAATACAAGGTCATAGCCTGCAAGCAGCCTAAGCTCTGAGAGCACATCTCCAAGCTCTCCTCCACTAAGCAGGGTTGAACTTGCCTCAACAGCTGGAATGAGCACCGGCAAAAGTACTGGTAGGAGCAGGACTGGCAGGAGCAGTTCTCGGGTTCGGGTTCTAAGGGTCAGAGCCGAGAGGAGGGTTCCTGTTACGATGAATCCAAAAGTTCCGAGGAAAAGGATCAAGGAAAAGCCGAAAAGGGAAAAATGCCCTGGACTATAATTAAAGAGGACAATGAAAAGCGGAAAGGTTACGGCTTCTGTGATTAAGACGAGCATAAGATTTGAAAAAACTTTCCCGGTGTAGATTGCACTTCTGTCAATAGGACAGAGTTTGAGGGCATCTAAGCACCCGTTTTCGTTTTCGAGCACAAAAGTTCGGGAAAGGCCAAGGGTTCCTGCAAAGGTAAAGGCAACCCAGAGCACGCCTGGGGCAAGCTTTGCAACTTTTGCGGAATCGCCAAGGAAATCTCCAAAGGATATGCTAAAGACTACAAGCACGAGTACGGAAAAAATAAGCATTGAGTTGAGTAACTGCTTTGTCCGAAATTCGGCTTTCAGATCTTTTAAGGCTATGTGGAAACTCCGGATCATTTTTTAACTCCGCGTTTTTCTTTTTCCTAATTCTCAATTTTTAAAACTTTCAAGCATCCCCATTTTTTTATATAAGCAGGGTCGAGCATTTTGTCTTAAAGTCTTCAAAATCTGTAAAATCCGTTTTTAGAGCGTCAAGCTCAAGCCTTCCGGCTTTTAAAACAAGAGCCCGATCGCATAAGGTATAACTTCTTTTAAGGTCATGAGAGACCATAGTTCGAGTGCTTTTTTCAAATTCCGGACTTTTCAAGAGTTTTTCAAATATGGATGCAGCTTTTGGATCCAGTCCCGTATAAGGCTCATCTAAGAGCAGAACCGAAGGAAAATGCAAAAGAGCCCTTGCAATGGAAAGCCGCTGCTTCATGCCTCTGGAAAAAAAACAGACCTTTGTTTCAGCTCTGGCTTCCAGGCCGATTTGTCTTAAAAGAAAAGGAATTCTTGCCTCAATTTCCTCTTTTTTAAGTCCATACATTTTCCCAAAAAACCGCAGATTTTCAGCTGCGCTAAGTTCCCCATAAAGATAAGCTTCATGCGAGATAAAGCCGATTTCTTTTCTGGCTTTTTCCGGCACTTTGGCCGTGTCAAGTCCTTGAATAAAGACCGAGCCTGAGCTCGGTTCGAACAGGGTAGCAATAAGTTTT
>JAQUFK010000064.1 GCA_028684695.1 Methanosarcinaceae archaeon
AAATTTCTTTTATATGTGAAGCTAAATTCATATCTTTTGAATTAAAAATATAAGTTCCAACACCTGGTTCTTCTTCTAATCTAAATAAAGTACTATGATCTTCATTTGCAGCATATAAAGTATATTAGGTGTAAAACTCTATGTCAGTCGGACCCAAGATCCCTTACAGCGCCTATGAACTGATGCTAAACATGGTACTGCTTTTTCTGGTTGGCCTGTTTATTTTTCTTTTCTTGCTTTTCTCTTACAAAACTCTGAAAAAAAATAAAGCTCAGCTAGCAGAGAAGGAACCAACAGAAAAGGAAACAGAAGAAAAAGTGAAGAAGACAATTGAAGAAGAGAGTAAGGTAGAAAAGGAGATAAAAGAAGAGGAAAGGACAGAAAATAAGCTAGAAGGAGATGAAAAAACTGAAAAAGAAGAAAAAGTGAAGAAGACGATTGAAGATGAGAGTAAGATAGAGAAAGAGATAGAAGAGCTGAAAAAAACAGAGCGGGGGCTAAAAGAAGAAAGGAAAACAAGAAAAGAGTAGGGAAATTAATTTTGTCTCCTGTTCTTAAGTTTTGAGCTTTTGACTTTGGTTTTGCCTTTCTTGAGCACCTTTTCCATATAAAAAAGTATATATGTGCATAACACTCAAATTATTATAGAATTGAGAAGAAGCTCAATTAAAATTTACCTGAGAGTTTGCTTTGGGAGTTTTGTTTTTATGAAGCTTAATATAATCGATAAACTTGTCTTTAACGTTATGGAACACGTCAGGACAGCTGAAAACGATTTGAGTTCTGGAGTTGATTTTGCACTTGGATTTTCTAAAAAAAATAAGATAAGTCCTGCATCTCTTCTAAAACTCGCAAAGCTTTGCGATTCAAAACAGATGTTTCGGGAAGAATATATTTTTATGAAGGCTTGTGCTCTCCTTGAACAGGGAAAAACTCAGATCGAAGCTTTTTTTCTCTCAGGAGTACTGGCTTATTTTCTCGGCCAAAAGTCTCAGGCTCTAGCCGATTTTGAAGAAGTAGTCCGGCTTGATCCAAAGCATGTTAATGCTCTTTGCAACCAGGGCATCGTGTATATGGAACTTGGTCAAGTGGCCGCTGCAAAAAAGAACTATGTACAAGCTCTGGCTTTGGAACCCGAGCATGTAAACACGCACTGCAACTGCGCAAATCTAGCCTATAAACTCGGAAAAACCCAAACTGCCGAAAAGGAATTTAAAAAGGTGCTTGAGCTTGATCCGACTCATACAAATGCTCATTGCAATTATGCAAACCTTTTGTTGGAGTTGGGAAGAGAGGAGGAGGCAGAAAAACATTTCAAAAAAGGCCTTGAACTTGAGCCAAAACATGTAGCTGTCCACTACAATTATGCCGGACTCTTAAAAGACAGAGGAAGAATAGAGGAAGCTGAAGAGCATTATATAAAAGTTTTAAAGATCTCGCCCGGACACACTAAAGCTCATTGCAATTATGCAAACCTTCTTGCAGAGGCTGGACGATTTAAGGAGGCTTCCAAACACTACAGGCTGGCTCTTTTGCTTGAGCCTGAAGATGCTGATATCCATTGCAATTACGGGCAGCTTCTTTTTAATTTCGGGCACTACAAAGAAGCCGAAACCTATTTTAAAAAAGCGCTTGGATTTGAGCCTGGCCATGTGCAGACCCTTTGTAATTATGGGAATTTATTAAAGCAAATGGGGCTATTTTCTAAGGCTGAAGCTAAATACAAAAAAGCGCTAGCTTTAGACCCAAAGAACACTTATGCCTTCTATAGTTACAGTATGTTGCTTTTCAAACTCAAAAGAATCGAAGCAGCTAGAAACATTGCATCTGCTTCTGCCCGCCAATAAATAAAGTTTCGGAGCATGAATAGATTTATATAACGTGAACGTATAGGAAGGATATTAAAAATAAAGAGACGTATAACAATCTGTTGTTAAAAACCGGTTTTTGTTTTTATCAAAGAGCCCTATACAATCTTATTTTTAAACTATTGACTATCCGCTGAAGCGGAGGTGAAACAAAAATGGCTTTTAACGACGGAAATTTTGGAAGAAAGAAAAGTTTCGGAGCTCCAAGGGAAATGCACACTGCAATCTGTTCAGACTGCGGCGCTGAGACTGAAGTACCTTTTAAGCCCGATCCAGAAAGACCAGTTTACTGCAGAGACTGTCTTCCAAACCACAGAAAACCCAGAGATAACAGATTCTAAGGGTTGTTTTTTTGCAAAATCTGTGTCCTAAAATAATAAAATCTATTTAATATCGATCAAAAAAGAGTTGTTGTAAAAGCTACTCTTTTTTCTTTATTATTTTTGATCAGACTTTTATCTAATACAAAAGCTCTTTTTTTAAAAAGAAAAGCCTTTTTTTTCGGCAACCCAACCCAGATATTTCTCGATATGTTTTCCCTTTTTTCTGGAAAAACCCGCCTCTCGAGCAAGTTTATCAAGCACTTTCTGAACCCCGGTCCCATATTGCATGGCTTTTTTCTCTTTTAGAGCAAGTTCGGGAGAAAGCAGATCTCGGGCAACTTTTCTCAATATATACTTCCGGATGTAAGCTCCATTCCTTTTCTGAACTTTTAGCTCCGGGCTGATTGCAAGCCCTACCCTGATCACTTCGGGATCCAGAAAAGGAACCCTAAGCTCCACTCCATTTGCCATTGTTACCATATCATCCCTTTCAAGATTGAGTTCTGATATTTTGCAAAGGTCTCCGAAAATTTCCCGGTCAAGCACATCCTCTCCCGCTTCAAAAAAAACTTCATGCCGCCGGTATCCTGCCAGTAATTCGTCTGAACCCTGACCCGTAAGCAGCACTCTGACTCCGGCTTTCCGAGCTTCTTTTGCAACAATGTAAAGAGGAAGCCCAATTGCAATTTTCAGGGGATCCACGGTCTCAAGGGTCCAGATAAGCTCCGGGATCACAGCTTCGATTTCTTCGGGGGAGAGAACATGGGAAACGAGCTTTTGCTCCATTCCAAGCTCCCGAGCTGCAAATTCAGCCTGCAAAAGGTCATGTGAGCCTGAAAGACCCACAGCGTAGAGCTGAAAGGCTTGGGCTTGGGATTTTTCCTTAGCAAACGCGGCTACAAGGGCGCTATCAATTCCTCCGGAAAAAGCAATTCCGCACCCTGAGACAAATCTTAAAGCTACAGCTTTTTCAAGAGCCCTCTTAAGAGCAAAAGAAGCTTCTTCCTCTTTAGTTATACGAAATTCCGGGGGCTGGATTTGAAGACTTTTTTCCTGAAGATTTCCGGAGTTTATGTTAAAACTTAGAATGTTTCCCGGAGAAAAGGAAAAAGCCTCAATTCCAAGAGGTAAAAAGGCCTTTTTTTCGGAGGCAAAAAAAAGTTCCGGAAAAGCAGCTTTAGCTTTTCCAAAGCTGTAAAAAAGAGGTTTTACTCCAGGGGGATCCCGAGCTAGAATAAGCTCATTTCCGGCAAGATAAGCAAGCGCATAGTCTCCATTTACACGGGAAAGTGCTGCAAAAACGGCATTAAGAGCCCGGGAGTTTGAATGATTATCTTCATTTTTTTCCATTTCAGCCTCAAAAAGCCTTAGAAGCGTTTCGGTATCGGATCTAGGCTGCAAGCCCAGGCTTTTGGCAATTTCTCGGAAATTGAAAATTTCCCCATTGAAGACGAGGGCTCCATATTTTCCTATAAGAGGCTGGGGTAAATCGCCCGTAATCTTAAGAAGAGTGTTGCCGATACACCCTTTTCCTTTGCAATGGATTCCAAAGGCATCCGGTCCCCTATGTCTTAAACATTCAAGCATTTTTCTAACTTTTGTTTCCGTGTCAGGAAAAGGGCCGTTTCTGCAAGCTCCGGCAATTCCACACATAAGTTCCACCTTTTTATTCTCGGGATCTTCAAATATTATTCCTTATTAGGAATTCGAGAAATGTTGTACTTTTTCAGCTGAGTTCAAAAGCGTTTAACTCTAAACTCCCACAAGAGCTAAAGCTTTAAGGGGCTTTCGGGTTAATATAAATCCAGATAAATAAAGAAAAAAGATCAGAGAGAAAAACTCTCTTTCAGAACTCAAGTTCCGTAATTTTTTCGCCTTTGGCTGAGACAACCGTAGCCTCGATTTCCTTAAACCTTGGAACCCCTGTGCCTCCGGTTTCGGTTGAAACAAGCCGGTTTGACCAAGGACTATTTGGCATATAGGCAATTCCTCTATGAGGAGTTTCAGAGTCTGAAGCTTCAGCTTTTACCACAACTTTTCCAAAAGAGTTTTTCAAAATTACCGTCTCCCCTTTTTTTAGGCTCAGATTCTTAAGATCAACTGAATCCAGTTTTATGAGGGCGGATTTGGCTATATATTCTTCTCCGAAACGATCCTCGATAAGGGCTTTATTTTGGAAAATATCTCTGTAGGTAACTATTTTGAGCTTGAGTTCCGGGGCTGAAAGAAAAGATCCAAAATCCATTAGAATGCCTCCATGATTTTAAAAAGGATTTCCTCGTCCGAAGGACATTTTGACTCAAAAACGGGTTTGAAAGCAACCCGCACCCCATCAATCCTAAGAGCACTGCCTCCGGCTTCAACTCCGCTTACACCCGAACGAATCGAAACTTGCGCTTTTTTAGAAGTTAGAGTCTCGCAAGGATCTATGGTAATTAAGGGAATTTCAAGCAATTCCTTTATAATCGAATAGGGAAGATTCGCCAAGGGGTCAGAGCCAATAATCAAAGCTGCATCCACAGCTTTTGCTTTTAAGGATTCCACTACCGAATACTCAGGACCATGTTTTACAGAACCTGCCTCAAACTTAACCCTATTTACAAACCCGGTCTCTTCAAAGAGGTTTTCGTTAAAACCCCGCATGTTGTAAGCCTCCAATAAAGGAATTAGGAAAAAGTCTCCTTTTGCCTTTTCGTTGAGGGTATCCATAAGCCTGAAGAGGGGCGCAAGGGTTTCTAAAGAATAAAGCAAATCCTGACCTATGAATATGACTCCAAATTTAGCAGCTTTGAGAAGGTTTGCCAACTCAAGAAGTTTCTTTGGAGGATATTTATAAGAAGTTTTTGGCAATTTTCCGGAAAGCCCCGCAATCAAAGCTTCCATAAACTCGGCATCTCCTCCTAACGGAACCTGATAAAATTCGTTTCCGCAAATCTTTGCAGTATGGGTCTTTCTTATATCAATTGCAATTGCGGTCCTTTCCTCTTCCCAACCGCGCTGTTTTTCTTTTCCTCGCGGAAAATAGGCAAACTTTGAGAGCTGCCGCGGATGAGAATCCGAAGGATCCGCACCCCAAAAGACTGAGACATCCGCCTTGTCTCTTACCTCGTCTAAAGAACAGGTCTTGAATTTTTTTTGCAGAAGAGCTGCCATAAGCGGCCCGAAGCTAAAAGAGGAACTGTCATCTAAGGTTGCGTTAAGCTTTTTAGCAAGCTCGATTGCCTTTTTCTGAGCTTCGTTTGTAGAGTTATCAAGCCCGAAAATTAGAGGATTTTTTGCAGCTTTGAGAAGAGCCGCTGCTTTTCCGATTGCAGTCGCCTCATCAGTGTTTTTTCCCTCGACCCAAAATTTTGCAGTGCCTGGGTTTTCTTTCATGTGAGCAACTCCGACTCTGCAGGCGGTATAAACCTTGCTTATTGCTCTCTTTTCAAGCTCAGTCTCAATATCTTCGCAGAGCAATCCGCAACCTGTACATACATAATATTCTTTTTCCATCTGCTCACCTTCAGACAACAAATTCAATTGCCTCAACCGGGCAGGTCACAATGCAGCCAGTGCAAAGAATTTTGTTCTTCCCAAAACGCCGGCATTCGTCTACGTTTTTAGCTCGTACTATCCCATCTTCAATACTCAGGATAAGCTTTTTTTCATCTTTGGGGGCGTTGCCTGAGCCCACGCCGTAAGGGTCGTTGGCAACGTTGACAGGGCAGGCTACGACACAGTTTCCGCAACCAAAACAGAGTTCCTCGTGGACGATTAAGCCAGTTTCTGTCGCCCCTTCCGCAGGACTTACACGTTCCTTTAATTTTTCGTAGTTTTCTTTAAATTTGGGCTCATTTTTAAGGGGCGGGCAGGCATCAACTGTGAGCTCGCGGGCCAGAAGAGCAACTGCAAAAGCCATACAGGAAGTTTTTCCGCATTCCTTGCAGTTGGTTTTTGGAAGCAATTGATAAAGTTCCATTGCATTGGTCATTATTTATCACCCTTGAGTCAATTAGATTTTAATTAGAAATTAGGAATATTTTATAGGTAGGAGTCTTAAACTCTGCCCCATTAGTATTTAAATACATTAGAATGTTTGATTTAGGCATATCTCAGTAACCCACAATAAATGATTGCTTTTTGATTTGCAGCGTTAATTTTCTTTAATTTATACATTTTGCTTTGCGGATTGCTGAAAAAAGTAACATCTCTAAAAAAAAGAAGATCTCCTTGAAAAAAACCTCTGAAAAACAAGAAATACGAAAAAAGAAGAAAGGATAAAAAGTAAAAAACTTTCCAATCCTCTTCAATCACTTCTAAAAAAAAGTTCACAATGACACTTCCCATCCTGTTCAATTTCCTCTTTGTGATAAATGCAAGGACATATGATTTTCCTGTCTTCTTCGGCATCTCCTGTAACAATCCTGCAAGGGCAATAGCGTCTCCCGAATTTTTCCTTTCTAGCAGCAAGCCCTCCGAGCACATAGTCAAGGGCTTCTCGGTCAGGATTGAGTTTAAAACCCATTTTTCGGGCGTATTTTTCAGTCCATTCGTACATGTTCTTTTTTAAATCCTCTGCCTGGCTCATTTCTGCACTCCTTCTGGATAAAATCAAGCTTCAGCTTATCTTTCTATCATATATTGTTATATTTACTAAACTAATAATCTATAGTTAGATTAACCATAAACTATGCGGTAGGAGCAATTTAAAATATTTTAATAAATCCGAGGAAAAATTAAGAAATATCTCCATATAGATAAGTATATATTTATATAATTATGTGGTTATATAATTATATAAATATATACTTATTTAGGAATTCAAACCTTCAGAGAAGAGAATCTTTTTATTAACTTTTATTAATTTTTATTAAATTTTCAACTTTTAAAAAGCCCTACAAATCTAGCAAAAGGGATTTCACACTGAGAACTAATAAAAAATCTTTATATTATAATTGCACCTCAAAATAAATCAAAAGTTATATCTGGCCTCAATTCTTAACAGTAGTCATAGATAGAAGGAGTCATTAAGATGAGAATAGGAGTATATGTTTGCCACTGCGGGCTGAACATCGCTGGCGTGCTTGATGTTTCTGCCCTGCAGGCGATGGCGACTGAGTTGGAGGATGTGGTGCTTGCCCGGGACGTACAATTCCTGTGCTCGGATTCTGGCCAGGAAGGCATCATTAAAGACATTCAGGAAAGCGGACTTGAGCGGGTTGTAATTGCAGCCTGTTCCCCGAGGCTGCACGAAAAAACCTTCCGACAAGTCGTTGAAAAAGCGGGTTTGAATCCCTACCTCATGGAAATGGTAAACATTAGAGAACAGTGTTCCTGGGTCCATGCGCAGGAGCCTCAAATGGCGACTCAGAAAGCCTTTGATCTGATAAAAATGGGGGTTGCAAAAGCAAAATACCTCAAAGAACTAAGCGCCACAAGTTCCAAAGCCAGCAAAAATGTGCTTGTAATAGGTGGAGGAGTTGCTGGAATCGAGGCTGCACTCAACCTTGCAGAAGCCGGCTTTCCCGTAACAATGGTAGAAAAAGAATCTACTATCGGAGGAAAAATGGCCCTCATGAACGAGGTATTTCCCACAAACGACTGTTCCATCTGCGTGCTCGCCCCAAAAATGACAGAGGTCCAGAACCATCCAAAGATCTCGCTTTATACCTATGCCGAAGTCAGTGAGATCTCAGGCTCAGTTGGAAAGTTCCAGGTAAAGCTTACAAGAAAACCCAGATTCGTGCTCGAAGACAAATGCAAAGGCTGCGCTGAGCTCTGTTCTGAAGTCTGTCCTGTAGAAATCGAAAACCCTATGAACTATGGCATAGGAAAAACAAAAGCTATCTACATGCCCATTCCACAAGCTGTTCCTCAGGTAGTCTTAATTGATTCTGAAAAATGCGTAGGCTGCGGGCTTTGCGAGCAGGCTTGCCCTGCAGAAGCTATTGATTATGCTCAGGAATCCGAAGAAATCGAATTTGAGGCAGGAGCTATCATTGTCTCAACAGGGTACCAGCTCTTTGATGCCTCCCGGAAAAAAGAGTACGGGTTCGGAAAATATCCAGATGTAATCACAAACATGCAGCTTGAGCGCATGTTAAATTCGGCGGGGCCCACAGGAGGAAGAGTGCTTGTTCCTTCCAGCGGAGAGCCCCCTAAAAGTGTTGCTTTTATCCAGTGTGTAGGTTCCAGAGACAAAACCGTAGGCAACGAATACTGCTCTAGGGTCTGCTGCATGGCAGCCCTCAAAAACTCTCAGATGATAAAAGAACGCTACCCTGAAGCTGAAATAACAATCCATTATATCGACATTCGAGCTGCAGGGGAGATGTACGAAGAATATTATGAGAGAACCCAGCGTATGGGCGTAGATTTTATTCGGGGAAAAGTTGCCGAAATATTCCAAAACTCTGAAGGAAAACCTGTTCTTCGCTATGAAAATACGCTTGAATGCCAGGCTGAAGAAGAAGCCCACGATCTTGTGGTGCTCTCAACCGGCTATGAACCTGCCAAAGCTGCGGAAGGAATCGGCAGAATGCTCAACCTTTCCCGACGCCCGGACCGCTTTTTTGCAAGCGCCCACCCAAAGATGCGCCCCGTAGACGCCCCGGTTAGCGGAGTCTTTCTTGCAGGTTGCGCTTCGGGCCCGAAAGAAATTCAGGTTTCGATAGCTCAAGGAAGCGCCGCAGCCTCAAAAGCCATGCAGCTTCTCGGAAAAGGTCAACTTGAAGCTGATCCCATGGGAGCTCATGTTGTACCTGAAAAATGTATAGGATGTCGGACCTGTGTCGAGGTCTGTAAGTTTGGAAAGATCACAATCAAGGATAAAAAGGCCGTAGTTGATGAAGTCTCCTGCTATGGCTGCGGCGACTGCAGTGCAGCTTGTCCTGCAGGAGCCATTGTAATGCGGAATTTTGAAAACGAACAGGTTCTGGCGCAGATAAGAGCAGCTACCGCAAACAAATCCCAGGAGCCTTTTGTTGTGGCCTTTCTTTGTAATTGGTGCAGCTATGCCTGTGCGGATCTGACTGGAATGTCTAGAATCCCCTATCCTACAAATATTCGGGTCATTCGGATGATGTGCTCAGCTCGGGTGAATCCCGAGTTTGTACTCGAAGCTTTAAAAGGAGGAGCTGACGGGGTGCTTGTTGCAGGCTGCCGAATGGATGAATGCCACTATATTCATGGAAACTTTGATGCCAGCCACAGAATGGAGGTCCTAAAAGAGGTTTTAAAAGAAGTGGGGCTTGAGCCAAAGAGGCTCCGGACTCTTTGGATTTCAGCTGCAGAAGGGGAGCGCTTTTCAAATACTATTAAGGATTTTGTAAAGGAACTTGAGGAGATTGGGCCAATTGGGACTGAATTGAAGGAGGAATCAGCATGAAGGGGGAGGCTACAAAGAATCAGGGAGTCGAAAAAGAAGAAGAAGAAGAAGAAAAAAGTCAGGAGAAAATCACAGTAGCGACTGCGATGGAACTTCAAGGCTCCCATTTCATCTATACGCAGGAGACTGAAAAGGCTCTTAAAACCCTTGATTATGATTATAAACGCTGCAACGGTTGTGGAATCTGTGTAGATGTTTGCCCTACTAAAGCTCTCGAACTCGGCCCCCTTTTTGAGATTGCAACCGGGCTTGATGCTCCTCCTGTAATGATGGATCTTGAGAAATGCACCTTCTGCCGAATGTGCTCAAACCTCTGCCCGGTCGGAGCCTTTACTTTTGAAGCTGTCGGAGAACTGCCGGATAAGACCCGATATCCGAAGTTCGATGCTTTTTCAAAGGTGAACGAAAAATGCCTCCCTTGTGCTCTT
>JAQUFK010000065.1 GCA_028684695.1 Methanosarcinaceae archaeon
ATCATGAAGCCGAATACCTTGTCGCCGACCTTCAGGAAAATGTAAATGAACTTCAGAATGCAATTGAAAACCCTACATCTAAAACCCCTGCCGGAGTAAAATCGGCTCCTGAATCTGAAACATCGGCTCCTGAATCTGAAACTCCTGAAACTGAAGAAAAAACCGAAAAGAAAACTCCGGGATTCGGGCTCTGCCTAGCACTTGCAGGCCTTCTTTGCATGGTCTTCGGTGCAAAGAAAATAAAGAAGTATTAAATTTAGGGATAAGGGATTTTTTAATTCTTCCCTTATTTTTCTGATTTTTATTTTTAGAAGCTTTTTCTTCCTACAGATTTAAAAATAAAAAAGGGTGAATTGAAAGTGCATATTTCAGATGGCATTCTATCCAGTTCCGTTATAACAATAGGCTGGGGGGTAACTCTATTATTTGTTGTAGCAAGTCTCTGGTGGAGCAACAAACATTTAGATATTGTTGAGGAAATTCCGAAATTTTCCGTGATGACCGGGGCATTTTTTGTTGCCTCTTGCATATCCATACCCATTGGACCTACTTGTGTGCATCTTATCTTCAACGGCCTGCTCGGAGTTATCCTTGGGCCTCTTTCATATCTTGCCATGGTAATTGGACTGACCCTTCAGGCTCTACTGCTTCAGCATGGAGGAGTTACAACCATAGGCATAAACTCGTTAAATGTGGGCCTTCCAGCTCTTATCTGTTATTTCATATTTAAGAAAGGATATGAGAGAAGAATCTCCCTTAAAACCCTCGGGTTATTTTTAGGAGGATTTGCAATTGTCCTTACAGTCGTGCTGCTTTCAATTTCCCTTGTAAGCACAGGCGAGCAATTCAAAGAAGTTGCAATAGGAGCAACAATAGCCCATATCCCTGTAATGATAATTGAAGCGCTTGTCACCGGTTCTGTGGTTGCGTATCTTCTGAAAGTAAAACCGGAGATGCTCCCTGTAGAACCTGATAATTTGGAATAAGAAGGGGCCAGAAAAATAGAATTAGCTGAAAGGAAAATTAGCTCTTGGAAAAGCTTGAGTCTAGAAGCTCTATATTTAAAGAAAAAGATCACGAGGCTAAAAAATGAAATTAAGGAGAAATTTGAGGATTCTTGCACTGTTACTTATCTTATCTACCGCCTTTATACCTCTTGCATCCGCTCATAAGGCTCTTGTAGGCTACTTTGCAGGAGTACAGGCCGGAGAAGAAATGCAGATCAAGGCTTGGTATGAAGGAGGAGGGCCTATGGCAAATGCCGAAGTTACGGTATCTTTGATCACAGGCGTGGATGAGAACGGAAAAGATATTCTAAAACCCTTTTACGAAGGCCAAACCGACGAAGCCGGTTTTTGCACCATTGCCACGGACAGAAAGGAAACACAGTATAAAATTGTGGTCGAACAAGACGGCCACAGAGCAAGGGGAAAAGTCGATCTTGAAGCCCAGGGCACAATAACTCAAGAATCAGAACTTCCCCTCCCTACAAGAGTAGTTGCAGGCTTTGGATACTTAATAGGGCTTGCAGGCCTTGGAATGCTTCTCAGTGCCAGAAAAACAAAAAAAGAATACGAAAAAAAGTAAGAGGGATTTAAAAAATAGTAAAGGATCTCTTGAGAGGGGATTTGAGTAAATTTAGGCTGGCAAAAGCCCCTTGAAAAAAGAGAAGAGGGGATTGAATGCAGAAAAGCTTGATGATAGTTTATTATATATAAAGCAGCGTAAACAGGTTTAAGCTTTTATACATTCAAACATTTTAATTCAAATAAATGGGAGGCAAGGGCAGTGGTATTTCCCAGGATAGATGCTTATTCAGCTTTAAAATCTCCAATACATAGTTTTGATCCGAGAGCAAAAATAATTAGCTTTTCAATCCTCATTTTTTCATTTGCGTTCCTCAACGATCTGAAAGCTGCAGCTTTTGCTTTGGGTTTTTCCCTATTTCTGGTTTTACTCTCGCGCCTTCCTCTAAGCTTTGTTCTGGACCGGATAAAAGTACCCCTTGTTTTTTTCATCTCCATTCTAGTGATAATGGCTTTTACCGTAGAGGGAGCTGAACTCTTTAATCTTTTTGGATTATCCGTAAGCTCAGAAGGAGTGCTACTGGGAACTTTGATTGTCCTTCGGGCCTTAGCAGCCCTTTTCCTGCTTCTCCTTATGCTTGGAACTTGCAGGTTTGAGGCAGTTCTCAAAGCCCTTTACATGTTAAAAGTTCCGGGAGTCCTAGTTCAAATGCTCATGTTCTCCTACCGCTACATCTTTGTTTTTATAGAGGAATTTTTAAGCATGAAAAATGCCATGGAATCAAAAGGTTTTCAGCTGCGAGGAAAGAGCAGCTATTCCCTTTCGATACTTGGAAACGCTGTAGGCGTACTCCTTGTTAAAAGCTATGAAAGAGGAGACAGAGTCTATAAGGCCATGATCTCAAAAGGCTATACCGGAAACCCGAAACTCTTTATAAAATTCAACATGAAAAAGTCGGATTATGTGCTAGCCTCGCTTCTTATCTCCCTAGCTTTTTGCTTTCATCTCTATCCGGTGATTTTATGAAAAAACGTGCAATTTCCGTTGAGAGCCTAAACTATGCTTATCCAAGGAACAAAAAAGCTTTGGAAAACATTAATATCGAGGTCTTTGAAGGAGAGAAAGTTGCCATAATAGGTCCAAACGGAGCCGGAAAAACCACCTTGTTCCTGCACCTTAACGGGACCATAAAAAGCCCGCAGAAGAATGTGAAAATCTTTGGAAAAAGTATAGGAGATATGGAAATTGGAGCCAGGATCAGAGAAGTTGGAATCGTTTTTGCCGACTCAGACGATCAGCTCTTCATGCCCACAGTCTACGATGACATCGCTTTTGGCCCTACGAATATGGGGCTTTCCAAAGAAGAAGTAGATAAACGGGTAAGCTATGCAATTGAAAAAGTGGGACTTAAAGGCCTTGAAAATAGAGTTCCTCATCATCTAAGCTGTGGCCAGAAAAAAAAGGTTGTGCTGGCTACAGTAATTGCAATGCGTCCGAAAATTCTGGTGCTGGATGAGCCAACTGCAAACCTGGATCCTAAAAGTCGAGCAGACCTTATAAAAATCATCAATGAACTGAATCGAAAAGAAGGGGTTACCATAATCATTGCCATGCACGACGTAAACGTGCTTGCGGAGCTGGCAGATCGAGTTTATGTTTTGAACAGAAAAATAGTTGCCAATGGAAGCCCTAGGGAAATCTTTTCTGATTTTACCCTCCTTAAAGCAAACAATCTGGACGCTCCAGATGTTTTTAAGCTCTTTAAAATTCTATCCTGTTTGGGCTATGCTTGCGAGAACCTGCCCCTTTCCTTTGACGAAGCCGTAAACGAGGTCCTCAACACAATCGAAAGAGAAGGAATAATAAGCCTCCGTGCCAGCGAACAGACCCACAGTGCAATAAAGGAAATAATGAATAATTATTCCGGAGTCTGGACTGAAGGCTACGGAAAGGGAAACTAAAAAAAGAAGATCAGGAAAGAGAGACTTTCCTTTTTATTTTTCACTGAAGTGTACGGTTTGTAATTTCTCCCTTCAGGTCCGTCCCAAGCAGCTTCCGCGCTTCCTCAAAATTATTAGTTTGACCGAGGATCCACATCATTTTTACAAGAGTGATTTCGGGAAGGGCATCTCCGCCTTCGATTGCTCCGGCTTTTAGGATATCCCGCCCGGTATCGTAGACCCGATCACAAACCCGGCCGGAAAGACACTGGGAAGTGATGACTACAGGGATTTGGGCATCCGTAGCTTTTTTTATTGAGGGAATCCATTTAGTCGAGACGTGCCCAAGCCCTGTCCCTTCAATTACGATTCCCCTGTATCCAGCTTTTATATAGGAGTCAAGAATTGCAGGCTCGGCTCCGGGAGTGAATTTAACAAGAGCACATTTTGTTTCCAGGCCGGGTTTGAATTTTAAGGAAACTTCGCCCCGTTTGGTATAAGCAATGAGAGGCTCAATTTTCCAATTATCATAATCCACATGCGCTATAGGCTTTGAGTTTAGGGACTTAAAGGCATCTCTTCGAGAGGTATGCATTTTCCGGACCTTTGTACCCCTGTGGACTTCGCAATAATCATCCGAACTTGTACCGTGCATGACTACCGAAATTTCCGCAATATCACTTCCCGCAACAAGCGCTGCACAAATTGCATTCATTGCGTTGTCGCTGCTCGGACGATCCGCACTCCTCTGAGACCCTACAAAAACTATTGGAACCGGAGTCTCGATCATAAAAGAAAGAGCAGCTGCCGAGTACATCATGGTATCAGTCCCGTGGGTGATAAGGATTCCATCAGCTCCGGCTTCGATTTCTTCTACAACCGCTTCTGCCAATTTTTCCCAAGCAGCAGGCTCCATGTTTTCAGAAAGAATACTTGAGATAACCCGGCCCTTAAAATCTCCAATTTCCCGAAGTTCCGGAATAGCGCTTAGAATATCGTTTGCTGTAAACTGGGAGGTTACAGCTCCAGTACGGTAATCGATCTTGCTTGCAATGGTTCCTCCGGTCGAAAGAATGGAGATCTTAGGAAGTTTACCTGCGCCTTCTGTAGAACTTGACGAAGTTTCTATTGAAGCTTGCTTAGGAGATTGCCCCTTTCCCGGACTTTCCAAAACTTCGGCTTTGCTCTCAAGCAAGCTTACTTTAACCTTTGATTCCAGAAAACCTGCATTATAGCCACTTTTCATTTTGAGCGTAATGTACCCTTTTTCAGAGGGCATAACTTTTCCTTCATACACAGTGCCGTCTTTTTCAACACGCACCCAATCGCCCTGATTATAGCTTTTATTTGTTAAGTCTGGCATGAATCTTCTTCCCTTTTCCGAATTGTAAATTTGAGTGCCTCTATACTTATAGGAATTTGATAACGCGTAACTAAAATCATATAAAGACTGTAGTGTATAAAAATATATAAAGACTTTAATGCATAAAATCACGTATACACTTAAACTAAGCTTTATCTAGTATATTCTAATATTAGAGAACTCCCCTTCCCTGTTTCCTTCGGAGTCAAAAAAGGGGCTTTTTGCTTCCATTCTCGGAACATTCTCGGAACATTCTCGGAACATTCTCGGAACATTCTCGGAACAAGATCTCCGAATCTACAATTTACTTTTTCCGATATAAAGAAGCTTAACAAGCTTTTATCAAGATCCAAATTATAATAATGTTTGGGGAGCTGAAAGGCTAAAACAGGATTTTTTGATATACAGTTTGAAAATCCAGAAATTCCCCTAAAGAATGTAGGAAAAGTAGTTTTCAAATTTACCAATGAAATCAGTAAAGCTTAAGAATTAGCTTTTTTAGCCATTTGAAGGCTATAAGTATCAATATATATTATTGTATAAAGATATATAGGGATTTCGCTAAATGAGGTTTTAGCGAGTCTAGAGCTTTTAGCTCCCCCCTTCTTAGCTATTTTCGATAAAGAGAAGTTCCTGCCAAAAATAAAAAAGAAAACCTTCCTTTTCATTCGCTCGGGAGCCCCGGATCGAAATATATATATACTATGATAGCTATTGAAGGGAAGTGCCCGTGTGGGATAGTAGGGTAGCTTGGTCCATCCTCGAGCGTTTGGGACGCTTGGACTGCGGTTCAAATCCGCGCTATCCCACCAAACTATCAAGATTTGTTTTTTAAACTTGATTTGTTCTATGCCCGTTTTTGTTAGTTTTTATTTTTAGTTTCTTCAAATTTAATTCCACTTCACGTTTAGTTTACACCCAATGTTTCCTTTCCCTTCTTTTTCAATCAGGTCTTCTTTCTAAATTAAAGGTACTTTTAATACCGAAAACCAACTATCTTATTTTAGAAGTAGTTCGCTTTACAGAAGCAGAAATTTATGCTTTACCATTCTGGCTTTAAGAGGCCTTTTTAAAGAATAGATAATACTATTAAAGCAATTAAAAGCCTTTTAAAGCAATCAAAGCAAGGGGAGAAATTATGCAAGAGATAAAAGCTTTACTTGAAAAAATAGTCGATAATAAGTTGATAGCAGCTGAGATCTTCAATTTTACGGATCGGCTAAGGGAAAGCATGCGAAAGGGAACTCCTATTGTCAAAAACGCTTCACTTACAAATATTGAACTGCTTGAAACCTATGCTTTTGCTCTTCAGAAAGTGGAGATGACTGGAAAAGACAAGAGCAGTGAACTAAGAGCTGCAGACTGGCGGGAACAGATCGAAGATTTCAGCCGACTCAAAGTCTTTGTAGACGAACTGCAGCGAAGCGAACTTGTCTCAAATGTTGCCTGGAACGTAGGCGGAATGGCAATTTATGAGATTCCGAATCCGACAAGTTATAGAAATTACATCTACTGGAAGCTCCAATCCGTCCTGAACAACATGCTGCTTTTTGAAAAGCTCTGATCTGTCTGCCCGGAAAAACTCGGAAAGCAAAGCCCTGAAAGGCCTCAAAGCAACCAATAAATGCTTAAACGCCTTTCCAGATAAGGAACAAGAGGCTTTTTTGCTTTCCTAATTTTACCTGTGCCTAACCACACAGTTTGAAAGCCCGATAATTTCTACAATATCGCTATTATCAGGACTGTGCACGATCATCTGCCCTTTTTTAAGATAAGGAATTCTGCGTTCATACTCTTTTGGGACCTTAAGAGCCGAGATTGCAGCATCATTATTGAGATTTAAGATAAGTTTTGTGTTTATCTGCTTAAAGACCGTATCGTCGATGTCCTGCGGATCTTGAGTTATCAGGAAAAGCCCGAGCCCCTCCTTTCGGCCCTGCCGGGCTGCGTCTGCAAAACGGGAGATGATCATTCTGGAATGTTCCCCTCCGGCTTTGGAAAGGTAACGATGAGCTTCATCAAGCGCTAGGATGATAGGAGTGTTTTTGATTTCTGCTTTGCCATTGGTACTGAGTTTGTTATCCACAATCAAACTCATAAGGACAAGCACAATCAGATCTCGGATCCTTGGATTACTTATAAACTCCGTTGGAAAAACACTAATTTGGCCTGGATTAAAAATCCGGGAAAGCAGATCCATAATCGAGGTTGCATCCTGATCAAAGGCTTTTTTGAAAGCTTCATTTTTGACCTTCCGGACAATTCCGTCATAAGAAGCTTCATGAATTTTGCCGCTGTCAACATAGAGGGACCGAGTTCCTTCGTTGTCGATATAATTGATAAAATCCACATAAGTCTGGGGCCTGTTTGTTTTGAAAAAATCCGAAATCAGCAGCTCAAGGCCTATATACTGAAGTTCGGACATCCCAGTTGCCGCAATCAGCCAGGGGCTTTGCTTTACAAGGGAAAAAGGCAGACTGAATTCAAGTTGCTCAGCTCTTGACTTGTCTCCTGGATACCTTTGGCCTTTTACTTTTGCAATAAAAGCCTTTGTAGCTGGGACTCGCCCATAAACGACATTTTCGGACTCAAATGCGAATTTCTCAGCTGCAGTCAGAGTCTCGTTCTCCTCAAAGAGCTGAGAATATTCATCCTGAGGATCCATAATCACAAGACAGGGATTTTTCATTTGGGCGCTTGAGTTTCTAAGTTTATAGCGGTTAGAATCAGCCATGAACTGTCTGAGGATATTTTTTGAAAGAAAAGTCTTTCCAGTTCCTGTGCTCCCGCAAACAAGCATGTGCCGGAAAATCAGAGGATCACCCATTGAGTAATCGTTTCTGAGGTAGTAGGCTACAGTTTCAGGCTCAGAATGGGTTTTAACAAGTTCGCCCCCCACACTAAGCCGCCCAAGAAAAATCCCATCTTTTGGGATATTCAGCCCAACTTGAACCTCTTGCCTGTTTCTCACTGGCAAAATCGGGGTATTTGGTCTGGGAATCCGATCTGCCATGCGGCGGAAAAGAAGATTTTCGTATCCGGGATCTGTTTCCGACTTGGCTCCTTCTTTTTTATACAAAATGCAAAGAGGGGAAAGAAAGGCCAGAAATTTGTAGTCAGCCTCGTTTGTGGAGTTTGAGCTTGCCTTAAGCATCCGTTGAGAATGAATTTCAGTTGCATCATCCACAACAAACTCCTGCCTATACTGCAGTTTTTCAATTCTTGCAAAGAGTTTTTCTTCTTTCCCATACGGTACAATCACATAAGTTCCAAGCCGGATATCCCTTCGCCTTGAGGAAGCAATATAGCCTGTGATGGTTGCCCCTGAGGCCGTAATTTCCAATGGCTCAATTCCAGTTGTTACAATTCCAAAGGCTTCTCCGACTTGAGCCTCGGAGCTTGAAACGTAAGCCTCATTTGGCTCAAAGTCCAAGTCTTCAAAAGGCAAAACAGAAGAAGAAGGCACAGCCTCCCCAGCTCTGCTCTTAAAAGGCTCTTTATTTTTATCGGAGCCTAAGGCTTTTTTGGAGACGGGTTTTTTCAAAGTGTTGGGCATAAAGTCATCAAGTTCAAAATTTTCAGATGTCATAATCCTTCTTCCAGCGTAAATCGTTGTAAGTGATATCCGGCTTCATGCTTACGAATTGTTTATCGATTACTTCTCGCTCAACCTTGCGAATCTTTGCCACATGATCGGCTTTTGTCAGGGTAAGAGGAAAAGAATTAAGAGCTAAATCAAAGAGCACTTTTTTTACAATCCTGTTTCTGAGATTCTCGTTTTTTATAAGCCCATAAGGAGCTTCAATTTTAAAGAGCATATCTTTTGCGGGAAGATAAGCCATAAAGAATGAAACTGCATAATCTTCGGCCGGAAATTTGTGTTTAAGCTCCCGGGCTGCAAGCGGGGAACTGTCTTTTAGCAGCCGCTCATAAAAACGGTTTGGCTGAAGGAACCAGTTCGTATAGGTTATAAAGGTGTTATCAGGCCTCCGCCTTTCCCTAGGTAAATTTTCAAGTCCTCGAAACTTTTCTTCCTCTTGTTTTGGGCCTGAAAAGTGCTGTTCAGGAGAAAGGACTTTTTTGAAAAACTGAGCATCAAGCATCCAGGGGAGCTCAAGATACTCACCCCGTTTCCTTATCGCATCCATAAGCTGCATATCCCCGGGATTTTTCACAAAGCCTATGACTGGAGCATTTTTTTCAAGAAAATGATCCATAATATCAATGTAGTTTTGAAGAATTTTTTCAGAATGCTTATTTCTGTAAATCCGAACCTCTTCATCTTCAAGCACAAGCCAGTACATAAGCTGTTTAGGATAAAGAGGTCCATCCATGATAAAAAAACTCTCTTCAAGAGGATTTTCAAGACTCGAATTTGGATTTAGATCTGGATTTAAAGCTTGCTTTAACGCAGCATCATTTTGCTTTTCTTTATCCATCTCTTTATCCTTTTTTGCTTGTCTCGCTTCAAGCTTTTCAAGCATGAAGAGGATATGTTCGGATTCAGCCAAGTACATAGCCATATTATGGACAAGATCTGGCACCTTTTTTTTGAGCTCATCAGGCTCGATCTTTATTAGTCGGGCCCGGCCCCTTCCTGCGTCAAAGAACTCCCAAGCATCTGATTCCTGAACTGTAGCTCTCTGACTTGCAGTATAGGCAGCACAGACTATTGTCCTGTAGCGCTGCAGCTCAAGCTCGGTGGGGGTAGAGGCAAGTGCACAGTGACAGAAATCCACAAAAAGTCCGCTGTCATAGGTTCTGGGATTTGTGCTCCCACTATCACAAGCATAAGTTATGGGATACGGCTCTTTGCACTGAGCCATCAGGGCTGTTCGGACCCGGCCTCGAAAAAGCCGATCAACCGCTTTTAAAACCGTTTTACCCTCAACCTTAAGCTCTTCCAAAAGCAAGTAAATATCAGTGGCCGTCCTCGGCTCTTCCGATTCAAAGGAGTAATCAATCCTTTGGGCCAACTCCGAGATTTTTTTCATGTGCACAGGCTCAAGGGTCATGGCTGGAAGATACTTTGAGGAGTGCTCTTCCGATCTCTTCATACTTGGTGAAAGTACGTCCTCTATCAGTGGAGTAGGCGATGGATTGAGTCTGCTCATGCCCCGCATTGGTGTATATAGCTATCATGGCGTTTTT
>JAQUFK010000066.1 GCA_028684695.1 Methanosarcinaceae archaeon
ATAGGGGTCTTCGTAAAGTGGGTCCCACAATTCGTTGCCTTTCCCGTTAGGTATGGATTGTGATATCAGGTTCCTTCGGGAATCGGTCGGAGGAAGCTACGAAGTCTTTAGCTTCGTGGCAGTTCACTTTTTGCCATTTAAAATAGATAGGAACTTGTTTCTGTAGGAAAAACCGCTTTTTTGTAGAAAAAAGAAAACAGAAAGCAAAAAAAGAAAAGAAAGCAAAGGGATTTTTCCGCTTTGCTTTTTGGATGTTTTGCATCCTTTTGCTTTTTCCTTATGTCAGTTTGGTAACTGGGTGGTTCTCAGCATCCTTAATTTCAATGTCGAGTTCTTTTGCAGTCTCTCCGAGCATGATATCAACCATTGCGACAGCCGGGAAGATCTTCTCAACATTTTCGATAGGACCATAAAGCAGGAAATCTGAACCTGCAATCTGGGCCACCAGATTTGTTCCGATATCAGAAGGCATATAGATGGACTTGGGATCAGGCTGGGTTTTCTTGAATTTCCTTAACCAATCCCAGGCTGAAGCCATATTGTGGTAGCCTCCGCCTACAGGCAGGCCAAGCTTGCCTTTGATTGTGGGAATTGAGCGAATTGTTGCCCCTGAACCTGCTCCAAGAGGCATGGCCGCAACGTCAATTAAAGGAATTGTAATTCCACACTCTTCGGCAACCTGGAGCATCCCCTTTTCCTGTCCAGAACCTCCAACTTCAAGGATATCGAGTTTTCCTTTGACTGAGGGATCGGTTGCATTGAAAGCCAACACAATCGCAGCCTTAACTTCACTTTCTGTAAGAGCATCAATTTCGTCCTGCTCAATACTTGCATTAATCGAGTTATGAATGGCTCTATCTGCCACTCCGATTTCAGTACAGTACTGGGCAGCAACAGCTCTTACATCTCCGGCTGAAGAGTCGATAAGGAAAGGAGTTTTATCATCAATTTCAATGAACCAGTCGATGTACTTTTTAATTGATTCAGGAGTTTCTCCTACAATCTGGTTCACATAGGGGTTTCCAGTAGCATCGCTCAATTCCACCTGGGTATTCCAGAGGGTTTCAGCGGCAGCTCTATCAAAGATCCCTTTATCCTCATCGCTCACAATCTTGTGCCGAGCATAGAACATGGTACTTACTAAGACTGTTGGGTATTCCCCAGGCTGGCCGCCGAACTTGACTCCACCGACCTCATAGACTTCCTGCTTTTTGTCAAACTTAAACATTTTGATCCCTCACTTCAGAATATTGATGTTACGTAGCTGTAGATTACGAAGAGCAGCAATCCCATTACTGCCCCGTAAAGGATTCCAATGTCTCTTCCTACTTTTTTTCCTATTCTTTGCGCAATTTCACTGCTGACAAACTCGTTCTTCTCATCGATCCTATCAAGCCTTTTCATAACCTCATTATACTCAGCTTGATCTACGATCACGTTGGGAGCTCTTGCATCACTCATTATGCTCACCTCAGAAAATTCTCCATAAAATATAGGGGAGCAAAATTACCATCACCAGTGCAAAGAGAAAACCCAAGGCAGCTCCGGTAAATCCTGTTGACATTACCCCGGAGTCCAGTTTCTGGTTTCTTGCAATCAGCTGGGCTCTGTAACGGATGCTTTCCACATCAGTATCAATCGGTCCCATCTGAGGATTGAGCATCATCGGGACTCCCTGGCCTCCGTTTTGTTCTTCTGCCATTTCTGATCACCTCAATAGAAACAGCCCAAGCAGGGCTATGGTTACGGTCATACCGATCATTATCCCTTCGATCTTGCCGGCGTGCACTCCCGAATGGAACTTATTCAAGTTCCCTATCTCAATCATCCGGGCTTCAATTCCTTTTATCCGGGTTCTGATCATTGCGATCTCTCCGGAAACAGGTCTTGCTCCTCCGACGTCTTCTTCTCCTTCTCCGTCCTCGCTAATCTCCAGAATCATCGGGTCGCCATCGAAGGCCCCAGGGTCTTTTGCTGCCAGTTCCTTTACCTTGGCAGTAATGGCTCCCATATCTTCGGTATCAAGCAGGTTAACGGTCTCGATCTGAGCCTGGAAACGGGCAACTACTTCTTCATTTAGGTTTTCTACATAAGGAATTGCCCCTGTTGCGCCAACGATTCTGTTTTCCTTTACCCCGTTTGCATGCAGGCTAAGCATTGCCTGGCCTGTGATATGTCCTTTCACTTCGGCCCCAGTGACCAGGAGGAACCTGATGTTGGGGTTGGAAATAATATGGGCAACAACTTTTTCAATCCCAAGGTTTTCGGTTTTACAAGAACCTGTGATTGCTGCGCCTGCATCAAGAATCGGTTTTCCGGAAAGGTGAGATCCGCAGGTGATAACTGCAACGCAGCCATTTACATCCCCTACCTCATACTCTCCTTTCAGAATTGGCCAGCCCGAGGCGGGTTCTCTTTTATCTACCATTTTAGATCACCCCTATCAGTAAACTCCTGATATACATTATCAGAGCCAGCAGTCCAGAAAAGGCAAGCCCAATTATGAGTCCATAAAATGCATTGCTGTAAATTCCGGCTCTCAGAGACGTTTTCTCTCGTCCGGGCCAGCTGTTTAGGAGGGGCATGTCCGGGGCGAGCGAGTTTACAAGATCATCTGCAATCGCGTCTAGTTTATCGAGCCTTTCAAAAACCGGCTCCATGGAATAAGCGATTACATCTTCGCGTTCTTCGGCCACCAATGAGGTTTCAGGGTCCATTACCAGATGAACTTCGGGGGCTATGCGAATTACACTCATTGCAGTTCCTCCTCAGTGGGAAGCATTCCGGTCCCAACCACTTTGTGTGCATCTCTTTTTACAAATTCAAAGTACTTTTTGAAGGCTAAGTACCAGATAATAACTCCTATAAGGGCAGTCACAAAAGCTGCCTCCAGCCCTTCGTTTATTGCGGAGGCAATTCCTGCAACAACGAGCGCAAGTGCTCCTTTTTCAATTGCTACGGAAAGCGTTCGGTCCTGTTTTTCATCAGGCCCCAGGTTTGCGTTAAAGGGGTGTAGGATTCCCATTCCACCGAAGATAAAAATCATTGCAATATATCCGGGAGCAACCACGTTTTCGATAACGGCGGAATATTCAAAAGTTCCGGTTATCACGGTGCAGAGGCCAATTATTACCAGACTGCCCGCTCCTGCAATTTCCACCATTGCCTGTTCCATGATTGGGATTCCCATCCCGATTACCTTGTTTGCAAGCAACCCAATAATCGCGCCTATGGTAGCTGCACTGATAAAGGCTACTATGGGCCCTGCAAAACTGCCTCCGATCGAAAGCCCAAATAGGGAGGCTACAATTCCCATCCCTAAAGCGATCATTCCTATGGAAGGAACTCCTGTTCCAAGCCCGTAACTTGCCACACGGCGGACTGCATCAGCCCCCCAAACAATAGCACAAATTGCTCCTATTCCTCCTAAGAAGGATAGCACAGGGTGTGTGGGGGAGAGCAAAGCTCCAAGGTATATTCCTACAAGGCCGCCAATAATTCCAATTCCCATCATTGTTTGAGGAGAATAGCTACTTGTGGCCTCTTCTCCGGCTCCACCAGCAGACATTTTAGAGCCCTCCAAGTTGTGAGATTGCAACAACGGCCACAAGGGCACAGAATATTGTGGCTACAAAGGAAGAAACTACCGCTTTTGGCCACTTTTTCCATTTAGGATCATGGAATCCTTCGATGGTTCCGCCTATGTTATAGGAAGGAATTACAGCGTTTACGAAGAAGATCCCTACCGCAAAAATGGCTACTAGGCCTACAACATCTGAAGTCATTGCTGATGTAGCTGCAATTCCAACTTTCATAAGGGCGTAGTAGATGAGGGAGCCTCCAATGCCTCCAAGACCGCCGCCGATTACTCCACTTACGAAGCAGACAGTAGGAAGGCCGTGTCCTTCAGTTCCCTGAGAAACATAAAGGTCCTGGCGATCTCCGGTAAGGGGGTCAAATTTGACTTTTGCAGAAGCAGGAACACAGCCTACTCCGTAGACATAGACTAAAGTCCCTACAATCATGGTCACGGAGATCATAATCATTGCTCCGATTGCTCCGGATGCCAAAATTAGAGGGAGGTTGTCTATTACATTCATCATATACCCGGCACTGATTAATCCGGTAAGCCCGGCTCCGGCTGCAAGCTGAACTGTTCCGGTTCCGATTCCTGTTGCCTGAGCCATAGCTGCGGGAGCTCCGCCCACAGGCACGAAGTGAACGCTCCAGGAAATCAAAACGCCGCCTATAACGATTAAGGCAAGCCATTCAATATTTGCTATTATAGCGTCGACAATCATGCTGTAGCCTCCTCTTCCACTTTGTCTTCTTTGTATGGTCCAAAGGCTTTGCGGGCAGTGACTTCGATTTTTCGGTTCCAGATAATTAGGATTAGGACAATAAGCGCGCCTGCAACGACCGAAAGCCAGCCTAAGCCTCTTACTGGGTCAAAAACAGTGGTTATCCAGTTTCCAAGGAAAACAGTCATCCCAAAGGCGATTCCTGTTACAGGGCCCCCGAATTTTGCGCAGAACCAGGAATTGTCATATCCGTTTCTGAGTCCGGATTCTGCCTTGCGGACAATATTTCCAGAGTTTGAGGCGTTTAAGCCTGCTCCAAATTCAAACTGCTGAAATTCTCGTTCAGCTCCATAGTGGACGTCTCCAGTGGAGGAGCCAATTGCCCCTACAGTGATTCCCCAGATAAATGCAAGCAAAGGTAAGGGGAAGGGGTGTCCGAGAACAACGTTTAAGAGGTAGGATATGACCAGGATACAGAAGGTCGTTATAAACGCATACCCCATGATTACCGGGGTGTGGCTCCTGATTATATCCATATAGACCGGCTGTTTGAAACGCTGCTGACTGGCCGATCTTCCCATTACGGAAGTGATGGCAAAAGTCCCGTGGATACATGCTGCTATGAAAGCTCCCAGGACGAGAGCAAAAAGCGGGGACAGACTAAATACATCCATAAATACTACGGCGCAGGTTGCACCGATTGCACTCATTAGTGCATTAGAGGGCGGTTCTCCTGAGACCGCTTTGTTATAGATACGATGCGGAAACATCATCTGGGGGGCTAGCTGAACCTGCGAGTTCGGGTTACTCTGGGACCCTACATCGGATTCGAGATCCTCGGAAGCACCTGCAATAGTTGCGGCAACTCCCATTAGGGCCAGCACTCCCATGCCTATGAGTGGTTCCATTCCTTTTCCTCCTTTATTTTATTAACATGTTAATAAACTGGATCAATAATACGCCTTACATTTATTCAAAAGTATTGCCATATCATTAGAAATAAAAATGATGATGACTAGCGTTATTTTTTGGATTAGAGAGAATCCTTCATAAACCTTTCGAAATATGAACGCATTTAAAATATTATTATATATTTATATTATATACAAGCGTTTTTATACAATCAACTCTCTCTTACTCAGACAAAAATATCTAATATATATAAAAAACTACATTATACTCTTCGCAATATCATATAAAGATTGTGATCTTCTCTCTTTTTCCCTTCTTTTTCAAGTCCTTCTTTTTATTGTAAGAGGTTTTCCGAGCTTTCTTTTTTCTAAAGCAAAGCTTCTTCATGCAAAATTTCTTATTCTTCTTCTCTTTTTTAATTCCATCCCCTTTTTCTGCTCCTTTACTTCTTTACTGTAAAATTATTATTATCCTCTTACTCTCTTTTCTGTTGATTTTATCCCGTTTTCTTTTTATGTCTTTTTTATTATATATATTATCTTTTTCGATTTTTGAGGGGAAACACTTTATTATATAAAAATATGTTCCTCAGTGATTATTGTATTCTGTCGGCTTTAGGAAAATATTTCAATTTTGGATAAATCTGGTTGCCTTCCCTTGCGGCAGCTCTTCTTTTTTGCTTTCTGTCTGCGTTTGCAGAGGCTCCCTAAAAAGTTTGGGAAATAGGTTGAGCTACAAATTTTGAAGAAAAACCCTTAAATATTTATATTTTACGTATAAAAGAATTTCTATCCTTTTTTAAGACAAAGCTTCTTTTTTTGTGTTTCTTCCTTTGAAATATCCCTCCTAAAGCTCTTAACCTCTATATTAGATCTTCATTCTTGATTAAAAGGGTATTCTTATTTTGCACACAATTTTTATTTTTATACATTTTCCCGCAAAGAATAGGGCCCCTTATCCTCTTCTGCTCTAAGGTCGGAGAACCTATACTAACAATTAAAGCTGTGGGCTCTAAACTTGGAGCCCCCAAAAGCGACTATTAATCTTCGGGTTGAATTAAATCCAAACTTCTTAGGGAGTCTATAATTCGGAGTTTTTCTCCTTTAAGAAGGGAAGGTTCGGAAAAAGTGGATTTTTAAAAAAATTTAAAAAAAGAAGCGAATTCCTATAAAAAATATTAAAGAGAAGCGAAAATAGGAAATATATTTTCCTCCTTTTTCTCTTCCGCTTTTTTTTCTCTACTTTTATTCTTTTATTCTTTTTCTGTCTTCTTATATTGTTTTGGGTGCTATCTCGGCCTGGAAGTTCAGCTCAACTCCTTTTTGCTGCAGGATCTCCATAAGTTCTTCGTAAGCTGTAAACAGTTCTTTTTTCTGGGTTTGGAGGGCTTCAACCCTTGGTTCGGCTTTGATCCAGATGTCCTTATCGCTGCTACCTCTACAGATAGAAACACAAGAGAGCATGTCTCCGTGGGTGAGCCTGTACACTGAATCAGGACCTGTTGGGGTAACCCAGGTCGAATCCTTGTGTTTTATATTTTCAACAATTTCTTTCCAGTTAAGATTTCTGGAGGCTCGAAGCTCAAGTTGGAGTTGAGCCCTTTCTCCAGTTACCTTCTCTCTAACATTTCCAAGGAAGGCATTATAGTTTGGATCTTTTTCATTGATCTTTTTTGCCTCGCTTTTAGCAAGGGTCCAGGCTTCTTCCTCAAAGAAAGGAGCAAGGTTAACTGTGCTTGAGGGTTTGGTCAGAAGGGAAACTCCAAAAAAGGCAAGGGCGCTCAGAGTCATTCCCACAATTACTCCGTGTCCCATAAGGGCCGGGTGGAGGCTTTCAAGATAAGAAGGAGCCATTGGGGCGGTTTTAGAAAGATCGAGCACAACAAGGCTGATCTGAGTCAGTCCTCCAACTGCCATTGCAGCAAGGGCTCCTTCTCGAGTTGCCCGTTTCCAGTAAAGCCCTCCCATCAAAGGGAAGAAGTAAGAAGCGCTGGCAATAAAGGTTGCTATGTGAATAGCATCAATAATCCCTTGGATATAGAAAGTGCCTACACAGGCTCCGAGCACGATTATGAGCACACTTACCCGGTTTACAGCCAGCATCTCTTTCATAGTTGCATCCGGTTTTATGTACCTCTGATAGATATCCCTTGAGATATTGGAGCCTCCCGAGGTTGCGAAAGTGTCGGCATTGGACATGGCAGCTGCCGAAAGCCCAAGTGCACTTATGGCTATAAGGAAAGGAGACGCAGCAAAACATTCGCTGATAAAGTTCAGAAGAGCCGGTTCTGCAAGCGCCATTCCTGCGGGAAAGCCCATAGCTTCAATTTCGGGGTAGATGGCATTAAGTGCGATTGCGATTATAGCGCAGGATCCAAAAACTACCAAGATCATTAAGGCTCCGAGCAGCATCCCGTTTCTTGCGGATTTTTCATCCCTTGCAGCCCAGATCTTTTGCCAAGGGTCCTGCTCTGTAATCCAGCCCGGAACAATTGCCAGAATAAAAATCAGGACCATTGGAAGGCCTATTGAGAAGGGGTTCCACCACTCGTCAGGTACGCTTCCTAAAAGCTCGGAGGTACTCATAGCTACGCTTCCAAGTTCTCCGGCGTTTACCGCTCCTACGCTTGCAAAGGCCATTGCAAGGGTAAAGAGGGCAAGGATGCTAAATTGGATTACGTCGGTCCAAACAACAGCTGAAAGTCCTCCAAGGGTTACGTAAACCGAGACCACAAGGGCAATTAACCCCACAGCGTAGATTTTGTCAAGCCCGTAGAAAACCTGAAGGACCAGAGCCAGCCCCTGAACATCTGCCACTGCAAAAAGGATCATGACAATGGTTATTATTAAGGCTACTGGAAGTCGAATTGAACTTCCGTACCTCTGCTCAAGCAGTTCGGGTTGGGTGATTGCGGGAAGGTTCTTGATTTTTTTTACAAGCACCGCAAGGATAAGGAGGGCAAGAATGTTTGGGGCCATAAATCCCCAAATTGACCCCATCCCCTGAAGCATATAAAACCCGATTACTGCAAGGAGGCCTCCTGCGGTAATCCAGGATGCTGCGGCTGAAAAACCGATTCCAATCGGTCCGACTTCTCGGCCTGCAAGCCAAAAGTCAGTAACCGATTTTTGTTTTTTATTGAAATACCAGCCGATACCCACGAGCCCGGCCAGATAAACTACAAGCAAGGTAAGAAACATTTCATAACCGTTCATAAAAAACACCTGAAAGGATTAATCTATTAAATGCTGAAAGGATTAATCTATTAAATGTAAGGATTTAATCCTCATCTCCATTTTTTATATATAATTATAACTAAGAATACTTTATTTATTTAATAATGAATTCTCTAATAATTAAAGGCTTAGCTACTAAGCTCATCATTTTAAAACCTTCCTTTTAAATTTGTTTTTTGATTCCTTTCTTAAGGGCTTTTTTCTTTTGATTTTTTTCTTTTTCGGCAAAATTTTGTTAAGAGCTGCTTTCCTCACTGTCCAAAGAACTACCCTAGACTTCCAAATCTATATTAACTGTTATGTTCATGAATGCATAACTATGAACAGCAGAACTCGATTTTTCAGATTAGGGCTTCTTGCTCTTGTTTTTGCAATAACGCTTGCAGGGCTTGGATGTTTTGGAGAGGCCTTTGAAGAAGGCTCTGAAGAGATGGACAAAAATGGTTCAGGCTCTGTTCCCTCGGAAGAGAAAAGAGTCTTAAAGATCTTCCATGCAGGTAGCCTTGGGGTGCCTTTTGAGGAGCTTGAAGCTGAATTCGAAGCTAAAAACCCGGGCGTGGATGTGCAGCGGGAAGCGGAGGGGAGCGCAAAGTGTGTTCGAAAGATTACCGAACTTGGAAAACCGGCTGATATTCTGGCTTCTGCAGATTATTCTCTTATTCCTTCAATGATGATGCCAGAGTATGCGGACTGGTACGTAGCTTTTGCCAGAAACCAAATTGTGCTTGCCTATACGAATGAAAGTGCGTACAGTGAGGAAATCAATGCCTCCAACTGGTATGAAATTCTCAGAAGACCGGATGTAAATTATGGCTTTTCCAATCCTAACGATGATCCTTGTGGTTATCGTACCCAGATGGTAACCCAGCTTGCCGAAGACTATTACGGGGACGAGAGAATCTACGAAGATCTTATTTTGGATCTGACAGGGCTGAGCGTTACGAAAGAAAATGGAAACTACAGCGTACACGTACCTGAATCTGAAGCAATTGCTCCGGACCCTTCCAAAATCATGATGAGAAGTAAGGAAGTTGATCTTTCCTCAGCTCTTGAAATGGGGGAAATTGACTATTTTTACATCTACCGCAGTGTTGCAGTTCAGCATGGCTTTGATTTTCTTGAACTGCCTGAGGAAATTGATCTGAGTTCCCTTGAGTATGCGGAAAATTATGCTCGGGTGCAAGTCGAAATGGCAGGGGGTACCGTAGCTGTCGGAGCGCCTATTGTCTATGGAATAACTGTTCCTAAAGGTGCTGAAAATCCCGAATTAGGCCTTAAATTCCTAAAACTTCTCCTTGAGGAAACCGGCCAGGAGATCTTTATCAGAAATGGGCAGCCTCCAATAGTTCCAGCTCAAGTTGGAGGCAAAGAAGCTCTGCCTGCAGAGCTTTTGCCTTTTGTCGAATAATTTTGATAAAGTGCAACTAAAGTTAATTTGAGTCAATTCGAGGCAAATTGAGGAAAAAAGGTTTCTGTAAGTAATTTCTTAATACTTTAAATGAATTTCAGGAGGGGTCCTTATTC
>JAQUFK010000067.1 GCA_028684695.1 Methanosarcinaceae archaeon
AGTTCCCGGGCAGGTCCAGCAGGTCTTGAGCCAAAAGGAGGCTATTCGGAAATGTGCCAAGAGCTTAACGGGAGCCACAAGCTGCTTCTACCTTGGGAGGCATCTAAACTTTCCAATAGCTCTTGAAGGAGCCTTAAAACTCAAAGAGATATCTTATATCCATGCGGAAGGGTTTGCAGCCGGAGAACTCAAACACGGGCCTTTAGCGCTCCTTGAGCAGGGAAGCCCTGTGGTTGCAATTGCAACGCAAGGGCCAACCTATGATAAAATTCTAAGTAATATTAAGGAAGTAAAAGCAAGAGATGCGACCGTAATTGCAGTTGCGAATACAGAAGATACTGAAATCGAAAAATACGTGGATCTGGTTCTGAGAGTTCCTCAGACCGATGAACTGCTCTCTCCGATCCTAAGCTGTGTTGCCCTTCAGCTGCTTGCATATTATACCGCTCTGGCCCTTGGTCGGGCTATAGATAAACCCAGAAATCTTGCAAAAAGTGTGACTGTGGAGTGAGCTTTCTCTTTTTATTTTCCAGAATATGGTGGAGAAAAAATGAAATTATTTGGATCTTCAGGGATAAGAGGTATTGCAAACAAAGAAGTTACTCCTGAGCTTGCGCTAAAAGTTGGGCAGGTACTTGGGAAAACAAAGAAAAAGGCAGTTATTGGCAGAGATCCTCGGACTGCGGCTCCAATGATCGAGCACGCTTTGATTGCGGGTTTGAGTTCAGCTGGCTGCGACGTTACAAGAGTAGGACTTGTAAGTACGCCCACGCTTGCCTGTGCGGCCAAAACCTATGAATGTGGCGTAATGGTGACGGCTTCTCACAATCCTTCGGAACACGTTGGCATAAAACTCTGGAATCCGGATGGAATGGCGTTTGACTCAGCTCAGCAGGAGGAAATTGAAAAAGCGATTGAGGGGGAAGCTTTTGGCCGGGTTTCCTGGGCTGAAATGGGCAAAGTTTTCAAAGATGAAAAGGCGATCCAAACTCATATGGAGCTTATCAAAACTAATGTCGGCCCTTCCTCCCTTCGAGTAGTTCTGGATT
Organism: Methanosarcinaceae archaeon; assembly: GCA_028684695.1. Taxonomy (GTDB): domain Archaea; phylum Halobacteriota; class Methanosarcinia; order Methanosarcinales; family Methanosarcinaceae; genus JAQVBP01. The sequence goes on from JAQUFK010000067.1 coordinate 1,050, forward strand.
GCGGTTGTGGAGCCGGGGGAACGATTACGCCTTACCTTTTACGGGAACTGGGCTGTGAAGTCATAACCTTAAACGCTCAGCCGGATGGGCATTTTCCAGCCCGAAATCCGGAACCAAACGATGCAAATCTCTCCCTTCTGAAAAAAGCAGTTTTGGACTTTGAGGCCGATTTGGGGCTGGCCCAGGACGGAGATGCCGATCGCTTGATGGCTGTGGATGAAAAAGGCTCCTTTGTCTCTGGAGACGAGCTCCTTGCAATTTTTGGCCGCGCTGAGTGCGGAGAAAGCGGAGGAGCTGTGGTCGTTCCTGTGGATACTTCCATGCTTGTGCCCGATTCTCTACCCAAATCCGAAATTCTAAGGACAAAAGTCGGAGACGTCTATGTTGCCGAAGGGATAAAAAAACATGGGGCTGTCTACGGTGGAGAACCTTCGGGAAGCTGGATTTTCCCTCGCCTCTCGTATTGCCCGGATGGAATCTATGCTGCTGCAAAACTTGCCGAGATCGTACAGGAGAGGAAACTCAGCCTTCTTCGAGCCGAACTTCCAAAATACGCTACTCGAAGAGGAACTCTTCCTTGTGCAAATGAAAAGAAAGCAAAGCTTATGGCAGAAGTCGGAAAGCGGCTCAAAACTCTTGGAGAGGTGCTTGCAATTGATGGAGTTCGGGTCGAGACTGAGGAAGGCTGGGTGCTTGTTCGACCTTCGGGGACCGAAGCTAAAATTCGAATCACTGCCGAAGCTAGGGTTGAGTCTTCAGTTGAGCAGCTTTATGCAAGCGCTGAAAAAATTGTGAAGGAGGCGCTTTTGTGAAAGCTGTAATTCTTCTGGCAGGCAAAGGTACCCGAATGCAGCCTCTGACTGCGACCTGTCCTAAAGTTATGCTTCCTGTTGCAAACAGACCTATCCTTGAGCATATCGTAGCCGCAGGCGTGCAAGCCGGGCTTGAAGGCTTTGTTTTCATCACAGGCTACCAAGAAAAGCAGATAAAGGAATATTTTGGAGACGGAAGCCGCTGGGGGCTTGAAATCGATTATGTTCGTCAGGAAAAGCAGCTTGGAACAGCTAATGCCATAGGCTGCGCCAGAAACTATGTAAAAGGACCTTTTTTGGTCCTCAACGGAGATATGCTTGTAAGCGCCGGGGACATAAAAGCCTTCGTTTCAAGAAAGGAGGAGGCTGTAATTGGGGTAAAGGAAGTTGAGAACCCGAAGGCTTTTGGAGTGCTTAAAACCGAGGGAAATAAAGTTATAAAGATTCTCGAAAAGCCCAAAAACCCGCCCACAAAGCTGGCAAACGCTGGGATTTACCTTTTCAGGGATTCGATTTTTGATTCTATCGACCGGACGGAACTTTCGGTCCGAGGAGAACTTGAGATTACAACCTCCCTTCAACTTCTAATTGAGGAAGGCGCAACTGTTGGATATAGTTCTCTTAAGACCGAGTGGATCGATATTGGCTACCCTTGGGATCTTTTGAAGGCTAATGAGTACCTTTTACAAGGCTTGAAAAGTCGTTGTGAAGGCAGAGTCGAGCCCAACGCCACTCTAAAAGGGGAGGTTGTGCTCGGGAAAGGTACGCTTATCCGAAACGGAGCCTATATCCAGGGGCCGGTTATTATTGGGGAAAACTGTGATATTGGCCCGAACTGTTTCATCCGGCCCTCGACTGCGATCGGAAATAACGTAAGGGTGGGAAATGCGGTAGAGCTTAAGAATACTATTGTTATGGACGATACGAACGTAGGGCACCTAAGCTATGTGGGAGACAGCGTTATTGGGCGACGTTGTAATTTTGGGGCTGGGACAAAAGTTGCAAATTTGAGACATGATGGGAAAAATGTTAAGGTTTGGCTCAAGGAAAAATGGCTTGATTCGGGCCGGAGAAAACTTGGGGTCATAATGGGCGACGATGTGCATACCGGAATCAATACAAGCCTCAATACTGGCGTAATACTGGAACAGGGAAGAGGAACTCGGCCCGGAGAGGTTATCCTGCGTTAAAAAGAGTAGTTTGGGGCTTTGTAAATATGCTCAAGAAAAGATATCTAAAGATGTGATGATGTGATTGAATTCTAAATTTTTAAGAAAATATTCCTCTTCTTCTTCTTCTTCTTCTTATTATTATTATTATTATTATTATTATTATTATTATTATTATTGTTATTATTATTATTTATGATTTTCTCAAAAACTAAGTCTTTTTTTGATCTATTTAGTAACACTTTTATACTGATATATATTACATATGTATATTGTTTATCTCTTCGGTATGAAATTCTCCTCGTGCTTTTATTTTTGTGTTTCGTTGTATAATATTATAAGGTGTGGCTATAATGGTGAAAAAAAAGCTCATTGCATTGTTTTTTTGCTTGGCAGCTCTGCTCTTAATAACTGCGGGCTGTATAGGGCAAGACGAGGCTCAAGCTGAGCCTTCGGCTAAGAATATTTCCGAGACTGGCTCCGAGCATGCGGATGTTGTTTATCTAAGTGGTGGCGATTACGGTTATCCACAGCCTTTTACGATTTATCCAAGAGGTCCCGGTTCTTCAAAAGTTGGAATGATCTTTGATAGTCTGGTAGAAAGAGATGAAAAAGGTATACTTCCCTGGCTTGCAAAAAGCTGGAATGTTAGTTCAAATGGAAAAGAATATACATTTAATCTCCGCAAAGGCGTTACTTGGAGCGATGGAGTTCTTTTTACAGCAAACGATGTTAAGTTTACTTTTGAGTATGAGCAAAAAAACCTTCCAGTCTCAGGCGGAATTGAAGCTGGGGTTGTGGATCATGTTCAGGTAGTAGATCCTAATACCGTCAAATTCGTATTGAAGCAGCCAGTTTCTACTTTTCTCTACAAGCTTACGGGTTTTAAGATCCTCCCCAAACATATATACAAAAATGTACAAGATCCGGTAGGTTTTCTTGATCCAAAAGCTGTAACCGGGACGGGCCCATTTCTTCTTGACGAATACAATAAAGAGCACGGAACATATCGCTTCGTAACAAATGAAAATTTCTGGGGTCCGGATACTGCCGTCAAAACTGTAGAATTTATTCCTGTTAGTGATGCCTTAATCGCTTTTGAACAGGGAAAAATTGATTTTACAGGTGTATCTCCGGATACTCTTGAGCGCTTTAGAGCTGACCCTGCAATAAGAGTGGTTCAGCAACCAGCTTTCTGGGGTTATCAGTTTTATTTCAATATGAATAAATGTCCGGAACTTAAGGACCGAAAAATAAGACAGGCTTTTGCCTATGCCATTGACCGGGCTGAACTTGTAGAAAAGATCGCAAGAGGAGCTGGAAAACCCGGTAAAATGGGGATTCTTTCTGAAGACCACCTCTGGTATAATCCCACCCAGCCCGAATATGCCTATAATCCGAAAAAAGCCGAAGCTTTGCTTGAGGAGGCCGGCTGGTTAGATACAGATGGGGATGGAATCCGGGATAAAGAAGGAAAAAAATTGTCTTATGTTTTGTCTCTTGGAAGTGGAGAAGTTCGGATTGGGGAACTTTTAAAAGAGAGACTGAAGGAAATTGGAATTGATATTCAGGTTAGGGCTTTGGAGGGTAAATCTCGAGATGCCAATCTAAGAAACGGGGACTTTGAACTCCTAATCAGTGGTTTTGGGGGCTGGGGAAGGGATGCGGATTACCTTCGTACAAGATACTGCGATACGGATTCGCAGGCAGGAAGTGTAGCTTCTGGAGCAAGAGTATTTGGGTATCACAACGCTACTTTGAATGCTCTTGCAGCTCAGCAATTGCAAGAAACGGACGAAGAAAAACGAAAAGAAATAATCTATGAGATGCAGCTCGTGCTTGCAGAGGATGTGCCTGCAATTCCGCTTTATTATACCACGTCTTATGATGCGTGGCGAATTTCAAAATATGACGGCTGGATGAACATGTACGACCACCATGCAAGAACGCATAGTATTCTTTCATACCTAAAGAGGGATGGCCTTGCAAAAAAAAGATGAATTTGAGAATCTTGAGAAGCTGACTGAATGCTGGGAAAAAGCTACAAAAAAAGGTTCGAATCTTTTGGATGAGGCCCGGATGGCAGAATTTTGGAATAAACGCTCGGAGAGCTATTCAAAGAATATAAGTAAAGGCAAAAGATGGAAAAAAAGCGAGGTTGTTCTCGAATTGCTTAAAACCACCGGATTTGAGCCGGAAGGTTCAAAAGTTCTGGATATCGGATGCGGGCCCGGAACTCTTTCTCTTCCTCTTGCAAGGCAGGGAGCTGAGGTGACTGCTTTTGATATATCTTCTGGAATGCTCAAAAGCCTAAGCAAGCTTGTAAAAAAAGAAGCTTTGCCTGTAGAGGTTTTTGAAGGCTCCTGGTGGACAGCAGACATCGATGAACTTGGGTTCAGAAATGAGTATGAGCTTGTAATTGCATCCATGACTCCTGGAGTTAGGGATATTGAAGCTTTTGAGAAGATGATGGCCTGCTCAAAAAAGCTCTGTTATTATAGTAATTTTCTGAGCCGAGAAGAGGATAAAGCCTATCGTGAAATCCGAAGCTCAATCCTCAGAGAAAATTCCTGCAATAACATGAATGGGCTTATTTTTCCGTTTATGTATCTTTATCTTGCAGGGTATAGCCCTCTTGTCAGAATCAACCATTCCAAATGGAAAGAAGAGATGAACTGGAAAGAAGCCGCTGCAAAGGCAATAGAGTTTCTTGAACGAGACAGGGTTTTTGAGGAAGAAATAAAGGAAAAAATAAGAGCTTATTATAAAAAAGCTTCTTCGAGGGGAAGCTATCGCTCAGAATCGGATGTTTATACCGGGATGATGGTCTGGGACGTTAATGGAAAACAGGGTTGAAGCTGGGGTTTTACAGGGGTTGAGGCTTTAATGGAACGGGAGAGCAATTCGTGTACTTGCAGGTTATTTCTGACCCTTTTTGTACTGCTTGCAATTAATTTTTTCCTTCCTAGAATGATGCCAGGAGACCCCTTCTCAACCACATCTGCAGATGAGGCCGGGGAAGAAATTATTGTAATGACTGAGGAGCAGCGGCTTTATTATATGCACTATTATGGACTTGACAACCCACTTCCAGAGCAGTTTTTAATGTATATGCACAACCTGATAAAAGGGGATTTGGGTAGAAGCATCTATTACAAAATGCCGGTTAAGGAGGTAATAAAACTCCATCTTCCTTGGACTATGTTGATTGTAGTAGGAGCAAGCCTTATCAGTACAAGCTTAGGTGTGGGGCTTGGGACCCTTTCAGCAAAGAATCGAAAAAAAGGAAGAGATCGAATTCTGATGAGCTTTCTGATTGCTTTTGCAGAAATTCCTTCTTTTCTGCTTGGGCTGATTCTGCTTTTGATTTTTAGTGTGTATCTCAGGCTTTTTCCGCTTGCCGGAGCTTTGACTCCATTTGCAGACTATAGCGGGCCTGCCAAACAGCTTTTGGATATATTGTACCATGCCTTTTTGCCAGTGCTAACTCTCTCTTTAGCCCAGCTAACAGGTGTGTATCTGCTCACCCGAAATACCCTGATTACGGTTACTACAAAAGATTATATTAGAACTGCAAAGGCTAAAGGACTTGGAGAAAAACTTGTATGGAATCGTCATGCGCTTAGAAATGCCTTGCTTCCTGTGGTTACAAGAACAGGATTTATGATCGGTATAATGATGGGAGGAGTTGTACTTGTTGAAACTGTTTTTGCTTATCCGGGCATAGGGCTGACTCTCAGAAGTGCTGTAGTTGCTCGGGATTATCCTCTAATTCAGGGTATTCTCTTGGTAATTGCAATCTCCATCCTGCTCTGCAACCTCCTGGTTGACAAAATCTACGGAAAATTGGATCCAAGAGTTGTGATATGATGAAGGGAATCGATACTTTTGGAAAGGCCAACGAGATTGAGGCTTTTGGAAAAGCCGGAATTTTCTCGTTCATTCGGGCTTTGAATCACACAATAATTTTTAATAAGATAATTACAAAAATTTCAAATTTCAAGCTTGTTTCGGTTTCGGGGCTCTTCTCCAAGTTTGAGAAGATAGCCAAGTTCTTCTCAAGCTTTAGCCTCGAAGGAAAAATAGGGGTTCTTGGGCTTTTCTGTATCTTTTCTCTAGCTATATTTGCCCCCCTGCTCACAACTTATCCGCCTCAAAAAATTACAGGAAATTCCCTTGAACCTCCCGGACCTGAGCACATACTTGGAACCGATGAACTGGGCATGGATATCTGGGCCCAGATCTGTTATGGAGCCAGAATGAGTCTCACAATAGGGCTTGCGGTAGCTTTTATTGCAGGGTTTGGAGGAGGAGCCTTAGGTATTTTAGCAGGCTATAAGGGAGGCTACATTGACCAAGGGCTGATGAGAATAATCGATATTATAATGGCTCTTCCAAGTTTTCCTCTCCTGATTGTAATCTCTGCTTTTCTTGGCCCCAGCATTCTTAATGTAGTTCTTATCCTCGTACTCTTCAGCTGGGCTAAACCCGCTCGTATTGCTCGTTCTCAGACCCTTTCATTAAAGCAAAACCCCTATATTCTTGCTGCCAAAAACTACGGTGCAAAGCCCTTTTATCTGCTTCGAAGACATATCTTCCCAGAAGTCTTGCCCGTACTCTTTGTGCTTGTAATCGGCATCTCCTCGCATGCAATAATAGCCGAAACAGGTCTTGCTTTTCTGGGGCTTGGAGATCCAACTTCCAAAAGCTGGGGAATGATGCTTAATCATGCAACCGGATTCAGATCAATATATTTTACCCCTTATTGGAAATGGTGGTTATTACCTCCCTTATTCATGCTCATTTTTCTCCTCCTGTCTCTTGCCTTTATAAGCAGGGATATGGAGAGCATCCTAGATCCTAAATTAAAACTAAAGAAAGGTTTTTGATTATGAGTCTGCTTAAAATCAATGATTTAAAATGCCATTATAGAACCGGGATAAATACGGTTAGAGCTGTTGATGGGCTTTCTTTTGAACTTGAAGAAGGAGAAATTCTTGGAATTGTTGGAGAATCTGGAAGTGGTAAAACCACTCTAGCCCTTGGGATAATGGGGCTTTTGCCAGAACATACAGCAATTTCTGGAGAAATATTTTATCGAGAAGAAGCTCTCTCTGCTTTACCTGAATCCGAGATGGATCGCTTACGATGGAAGGAAATTGCAATTGTATTCCAAAACGGTATGGAGGTGCTAAATCCTGTTATAAAACTAGGCGTTCAGGTAATGGAGCCAATGTTAAAGCACCTTGATCTCGACCCTGAAAAAGCTCGGAGTAAATGCACAGCCTTATTTCGGACAGTCGGGCTTGATCCAAAATGGATGGAGGCATATCCCCATCAGCTTTCTGGAGGAATGAGACAGAGGGTTTTGCTAGCAATGGCTCTGGCCTGCGAGCCTAAATTTCTGATTCTTGATGAAGTTACTTCCGCCCTTGATGCTTTTACCAAAAAAGAGATCCGGGACCTTTTGTTTGCCCTGCAGGAAAAAAAGGGATATACAATGTTAATTATTTCGCATGACCTTGCTTTTGTGGCTTCGTTAGCTTCTCGGCTTGTTGTCATGTATTCGGGAAGAATCGTGGAAAGCGGGCCTGTTAGAGCTCTTCTTGTATCTTCCCGTCATCCTTATACCCGAGGGCTTGTTCACGCGACTCCAGATATTTTTGTATATAAAGATTTATGGGGTATTCCAGGGGATGTGCCTACAGGGGATAAAATAAGAGGTTGTCCTTTCAGCCCGAGATGTACCCAGAAGCTTGAGATTTGCAATAAAGTTTCTCCAAGCCTTAGTCAAGTAGGAGAGGGGCGGGAAATTGCATGTCACAGAGGGGGGATAGCAAACCTGCTAGAAGCAAAAAACCTAAGCTTTAGTTACCTTTTGCCAGAGGGGAAACGTCTTAAAGCAATTGATAATGTTTGTCTGGAAGTAAGGGAGGGAGAAGTTCTTGCAATTGTTGGGCAAACTGGTTCGGGAAAGTCGACTCTTGCACATATCCTTGCAAATGTAAGAAAACCCGAATGCGGAGAGGTCTTATTTCAGGAGGTGCCCATCAACAAAGGAAATTATGGAAAGTGCTTCAATGGGATTCAGATAGTATTTCAGGATCCTTTCAGTTCAACCAGCAACAGGTTTACTGTGCTTGATGCAATTAAAGAGCCTCTTGATATCAATAAAATAGGGACTAAGGCAGACAGGTTGCAAAGAGTTAAAAATGCTCTTGAACTTGTTAGGCTCCCTGGCACTGAGAATTTCCTTAAAAAATATTGTGGAGAGCTTAGCGGAGGGCAAAGACAAAGAGTTGCCCTTGCAAGAGCAATGGTTATGCAGCCAAAACTGCTTATTGCTGATGAAATAACTTCCGCTTTGGATGTTTCAAGTTCTGCAAATGTTTTGCGGCTTTTAAAAGGCCTTCAGAACAGGCGAGGCTTTGCAATGATTTATATCTCTCATGATCTTTCCCTTACCCTAAAGCTTGCAGATCGAATAGCTGTTATGGATTCTGGAAAGATTGTAGAGATTGGAAACGCCCACGATGTGATGCTTTTTCCTTCCGCTGAGTATACAAAAAAGCTTGTGGGTTCAAGGCTGGGTTTAGGCTGCCTTACTCATTGAGCACAGCATAGCTCTTTAATTTATTTATTGCACTCTTTTTGTATTTGCATACAAAAATAACATGGTAAACCAATAGGAATTTGCTATGATTCTGTCTTTCATATTTCATCAAGTATACTTTTAACATTAATTATAAATACTGTTAATCTTAATTGTATGTTGAAAGCCTCCAAGTTCAGGCTGTATCCAAATAAAGAGCAAGAAGAATTGTTCTTAAAGCATATTGGGGCTTGTAGGTTCACCTATAATTGGGCGCTGGAAAATAAACTCAAGTCCCATGAAACAGAAGGTAAAGCGGTATCAAGGTTCATT
>JAQUFK010000001.1 GCA_028684695.1 Methanosarcinaceae archaeon
CTCTTCCGATCTCATTTTACCAAAGCTCTCATGCTTGCAAGTGCGCTTGCTCAGCTGAAAAAGGAAAGAAAAGAGGCGATGAATTGAAGAGGCTTGCGGAAAACTGGCCGCTTTTAAAAGGGGATTATACTATAGGAGAGCCGACTTCAAGGCTTGCAGTCGTAACTCTTGCAAGCGAGCTTAAAGCCTCCCCAGAGGCTGCAATCTGGGGCAGTGCAAAAACCGAAAACCTTGGCGTTGAAAAATTAGTCGTAAACGTTATTTCAAATTCGAATATTAGATATGTTCTGGTTTGCGGAACCGAGTCCCGGGGCCACCTGGCAGGCCATTCTCTGCTTGCGCTTCACGCAAACGGAATCGATGCAAAAGGCCGAATTATTGCATCGGAAGGGGCAATTCCTTTTATAGAAAATATTTCAAATGAGGCTATAAAACGCTTCCAGCGCCAGGTAAGTATGCTTGATCGGATAGGGCTTATTGAACCCGAAAAAATCCAAAAAATCGTGGAGAAATATAAAGCTCTTGGAGAACCTTATCCGGAAGAGCCGATGCTTGCCTGCCCTCCGAAAAAAAGGCCGAATCCAAGCTTGATTGAAGGTCCTGTACAAGGAGACATCTTAATTTCTAAGGATTTTGTAATGGATGCGGCTTCAGGACTTATCTGCTCGACTTGTGAAAAAGAGTATTGAATTCTCGAGGACTAAAAAATGTTCAGGTTTCAAAAGGAACAGGAAATCGTAAATATTGCAGGCGTAAAAGTGGGAGGTCAACCTGGAGAGCTTCCGACCGTGCTTGCAGGAACCATATTTTATAATAAGCACGAAATTGTAGAGGATGCGGCAAAAGGCCTTTTTGACAAGCAAAAAGCTGAAAAGGTTCTTAATCTGCAGGAAAACGCCTCAGATGAGACAAAAAATCCCCAAATGGTTCATATCTACGGGACAACCCCAGAAAGTATCTGCCGCTATATCGATTTTGTTGCCGAAGTTTCGGACGCTCCTTTTCTAATTGATTCTTCCGAAGGACAAGTCCGGGCACATGCAGCCCGGTATGTAAGTGAAATAGGGCTTTCCGATCGAGCGGTCTATAACTCAATTAATATGAGCATAAGTGAAAGCGAGCTTAAAGCCCTTGCCGAATCCGAACTTGACAGTTCCATTATTCTTGGATTTAATGCGATGGATTCCTCTCTTCAGGGGAGGATGGCCATGCTCGAGGAAGGAGCAAACCTGCTTGACCGGGGACTCCTTTCGATTGCAGAGGAATGCGGAATCGTCAACAAGTTGATTGATCCAAGTATTACTCCCCTGGGCGATGGTGCAGGAGTGGCTCTCAGAATGACCCTTACTGCAAAAGCAAAATGGGGGCATCCAACTGGCTCTGGCATTCATAATGCCCCCTCGGCCTGGAGTTGGCTTCAGAAGAAAAAAGAAAAAGACCCGCTCCTCTACAAAATTTGCGACATAGGCTCAACCTGCCTCCAGCAAGCCGCAGCTGGAGACTTTATCCTCTATGGCCCAATAGAAAATGCTCCTTATATATTTCCAATGGCTGCAATGGGGGATATTATGATTGCAGAAGCCGTAAGAGATCTCGGCATCGAACCTTCGACAAAACATCCCTTCAATGTTTTGGTCTAAAAGAGCTCAACTTGGCCAAAATAGATCTTAGAATAAAAGGTTCGGAAAAACTCTTAGAAATTCAGTTTCCATAAGTATTTACTGGAACAAATAAAAATATCAGTAGAATTTTCCGGAATTTAAATTTCATTCCGGAACTAAGCTTTTATTTCAGGGTTCCGAAACATATTCGGAGTTTTATTGAAAATTAGGGAGAGTAGAGCTTGGCTATCATTAAGAATAAGACCCATCACACAATCCGTTTTGTAGCTTATCGGGCTGACGGGACCGAGATGCACCAGAAAGCGACTAAAATCCCTCCGAACCAGAGCCGTTATGTTAGCAGGGACTATGCAGGAGATATTGATTGGTTTTTGATAACGGCTTTTTTACCCGAAAGCACAATTCAGGATCATGTTGACGTGGATATCCTGCCAGCCGTTCGGGAGGGAGATGATGCGCTTGCCTTTGCAAAGGTAGGAGTAGAGGAAAAATTCGTGCTTGTTGAAGACTCCGAAAAAAAAGAGTTTCACCTTTACCGAGATGAAGAGGAACCCGAAGGGGAAATTCATGGCTGGTAAAGAGGAGTTTCAAGTTTCAAAATTTTGAATTTTTCGGCTTTCCTCTTGTTCCCTGAGTACAGGATAGGCACATGCCTCTTTTTTGATCCATACACTGGCCGCACACAAGTTTTCCGCATAAAGGACAGGTATAAAGCTTAGCTGCCCTCCCGCAAATCGCACAAATTCCCATAACTTCCATAAACCAGCCTCCTAAAAAGTAATGGAATTTAATGGAATAACATAAATTTCGTATCCTTTACTATTTTGGGCTTAAAGTCCAAGTTTTTCGGCTTCAGAAAAACTTTAGAAAAAGGAGGAAAGGGCTGGCCCAAAACCCGACCTGCTTTTCCATAAAAGAGGCTTTTCTTGAAAAAAAAAGATTTATTCAGTCTACGATCCCGCCAGTATTTGCAGAATGAACTCCGCGCTGGTAGCGGGAAAGATAGCCTCCAACTTCCTTTTTCAGGGGAACAAAAGAGGCTTTTCTCATTTCGATTTCAGCTTCCGGAACTTTTAGGTTTAGAATCCTGTTTGGAATATCGATCTCGATCAGATCCCCTTCCTTGACAAGCCCAATAGGCCCCCCTTCCAGAGCTTCGGGAGAGACATGTCCAATGCAAGGCCCTCGGGTTCCGCCTGAAAATCTTCCATCAGTAATCAGAGCTACGGAATCAATCAAACCCATGCCTGCAATAGCGGAAGTTGGAGAGAGCATTTCTCGCATGCCTGGACCTCCTTTCGGCCCTTCGTAGCGGATGACTATAACATCTCCTGACTGGATCCGACCTTCCATAATCCCTTCCATGGCCTCTTCCTCACTTTCAAAAACGCGGGCAGGCCCTGTGTGAACAAGCATTTTAGAATCCACTGCCGTTTGCTTGACTACAGCTCCATCTGGAGCCAGACTGCCTTTTAGGACTGCAATTCCTCCTTCTACATGAACCGGATTTTCAAGAGTGCTTATAAGTTTTTCATGGAGTTTGGGATTGAGAACAACAAAGGCTTTAAGGTTTTCCTTAAGGGTTTTTCCGGTCACGCTAAGCTCATCTCCATGAAGTTTCGGAGCAAGTTTTTCAAGGATGGCCTGAACTCCACCAGCTCTATCAAAGTCGAGCATGAAATTTGGCCCGCCCGGACGAAGAGAGATTAAATGAGGCGTTGTCCTGCTCAGCGTATCAAAGGTTTCAAGAGGCAACTCAAGCCCGAATTCGTGGGCCAAAGCCGGAAGATGCAGGGCTGTATTTGTACTTCCTCCAACTGCCATGTCTACCATGATAGCGTTTTCAAAAGATTTTCGGGTTACGATTTTTCTGGGAGTTAGGTTTTCTTCGACCAGCCCGACGATGCGTTCTCCGGACTCTTTGGCAAGCCTGGTCTTTTTTGCATCCACCGCGTGAGCTGTTGCACACCCAGGAAGACTTAGCCCAAGGGCCTCGGTCACACAGGCCATAGTGTTTGCTGTAAACATACCTGCACAGGAGCCTGCTCCGGCACAGGAAAAACTCTCAAGTCTTGCGAGTTCGGCTTCGGAAAGCTTGCCTGCCTGGTAAGCTCCAACGCCTTCGAAAACAGATATAAGGTCTGTATACTCGTCGTTTACGTAACCTGGGAGCATGGGACCTCCAGTTACAACGATTGCCGGAATATCGAGCCTTCCTGCAGCCATGATATGAGCAGGCACGATTTTATCACAAGCAGGAATCAAAACGAGCCCATCAAACTGATGAGCTTTGATCATTAACTCGATTGTATCTTCGATAACTTCTCTGCTTGGAAGAGAATATTTCATGCCTTCGTGTCCCATGGCTATCCCGTCGCAGACCCCTATTGTATGTAATTCGAAAGGCACTCCTCCCGCATTTCGGATTCCAGCCTTCACAGCTTCGGCAAGTTTGTCCAGATGAATATGCCCTGGGATGATGTCACTCCAGGAGTTGACAACCGCAATAAACGGCCTTTTCATTTCGGCATCCGTAATTCCCGTCGCTTTTAAGAGAGAGCGGTTTGGAGTCCGTTCAAGTCCTTTTTTGGCTCTGTCACTTCTCATTGAATAATCTCCTGATGATCTGAAAATGTATAATAGAGAAAAAACGTCCTGGTATAAAACAGGTCTCATACGGAGGGATTTCTATATGGATTTTCAGCCTTTTCCTCTTTTGCTCCCTTTGTCCCTTTTATTCCCCATACCTTCTTTGCTTCTTTCCTTCATCTGGCTTTTCATTAAATTTTCATTAAATTCCTGTAAATTCTGCCGAAAACTCTTATCCATATTAGGATAAAAAATACAATTATTTACACTAAAGGGATAATCCATTTTTAAAATCCCAATATTTATATATCTCTTTAGAATATTACATATTGCAAGCGAAATTTGTGAACGGGCTTACTTTACAAGATCACACACATTCCCAACAATTAAAATATCTAATTCTACATCCTATCAACTAACCCGTTCACTTATTTACCTATTTTATTCATTTGTATTTTACTTATTTAGTTTTCAGAAATTTAGTTTTAAGCCCTCTTTGGTCTGATTTTAACTTTTTGCAAACTAAGCATTTCTACAAGCGGGCAACTTTCTAAACCTATCTATAGGTTTAATAAATATATATAGTGTAATATAATATAAATTATTCAAGGCATGTAGAAAATCCTCTTAAAAAATCGATCTTTAAAAATTTGAACTGAATATTCTGATCTGGATATATTGGGCTCTTTTCAGCATATTTTACTGGAAATTGAGAGTTTTCTACAATCCTGTTGTACAATACAAGTTCTATAAAAGAATTAGATTTTCGCCTACAAAAAAACGTTGAAAATTATAATATGCTAGTTACAGATAATAACTCATCAAATGAAGATGTCATAGTATATATAGAACAACTTCATCAATTTATTGATTAATTGAACAGTCTTGGTATGGTTGTAGAATCTATACAAACTTCAAATGTAACAGTAGTATCTGAAAATAATGTTCTTCCAGCAACCATGTCGGTCAGAATTATTCCACTTAAGGAAAAAAGGGAACGCATATCAGCTTCAGCTAATGAAAGTCAGCTCAAAAAACTCAATGAAATCTATGGAAAAGATATATCAGTTGGAGAATTCATGGAAGATATTTTCCCTGATGTGCAATCAAAAACACCAAAAGATATAGTAAAATTAGATTATAAAACTAAAATGATTTGGCCTGACCCAACATCAACTAATTCCAAGCTCCTAGGTGAACATGCAGAAATGCATATCTTTTTGTTTCAATCCCTCTAAGGTTTGATTTAACTTTTTGAAAACTAAGCATTTCTGCAAGCAGGGCCCTTTCTAAATATATCATCAGATTTAATAAACATATATAAGTTCTTTGAAGTTTTGGGCTTTAGATTATATTATTTATAAACTATTCAAAGATAATAAGCCACGTAGAAACGGTACATGACCTTGATTTCCTCAAGGGTTTCAGGCTTTGGGATAAAAGGTTCATGCTCAGCAGCATAAACTGTATCCTCAAAGTTTTTAAAAGTGACTTCGCACCTTATATTTTCAGGAACTTCCCCCTGAAAGGAGTCACATTTTTGGCAGATTTCAAGGCAAAGAGCTTTTACAGCCTCCGGAGAAAAAGAGGAAGCTTGCTCAGGCCTGTAGTTTACCTCAACCGTAAGCTCTTCTTTGCTTACCAAATCGGCCCAAAAACCGGAAAGATCTGTGTCTTTTAGCCGATAGTCCTGAATTTCAAAACTCCTTACAATCGTGTTCTTAAGCTTAGTCTCAGACATGCTTTGAACTTTGAAAGTGAATATATATAAAATATCTGGGAAAAGCGCCCACCTTGTCTAAGTTTACAGGCTTTTAGCTTTTTACAATTTAGTTTTTGAAAAAATGTATTACTTGACCCGATTCATTTGGTTTTTACTATATTACATCCTTTTTTTTCAAGAACAAGGCCCTCAAAGCTACATTTTGTAAGTTTTCTTTTGTAAAAGAGATAGAGAAAAATCTTGAAGAGAGCATAGATCCTAAAATAAATGGAAAGCAGAATCGGGGCCCGAAAACCGCTGAGATATACCAGCTTTTTATCATCTCTGCAGGAAGCATCTAGAAACTTTACCACCCCATCAAAATGATCTCTTTCAAGAACCGTGCCCTGTGAAAGCCGAGGACCCAGGACTACCACATCTTCTTCCATACCGTCTGGACCTTTTGTGCCTTCAATGAAGCCGTAATTAAAAAGAGTTGGCAGAGGAGAAAAAAAGACTTTTTTATAACCGTTTTTGGTTTTGTTGTACTTGAAAAAACTGTATTTTGGAGTTTCGATAAGAATTTTCATAAATAATACTTCCTTTCTAAATAAAAACTCTTTTTGAGAGCTTGGGATTCATTATTTAATTATGCAATTAGTGATAATAAAGATATAAACATATATTTAAATAAGATTAACAAAGAAACCTCTCGATATTTCTTAGAACTAAGTAGGGCTGGCAGAAAAGCAGTATGAAGATTAAAGATGCGCATCATTGTAGAATTTGATATATATTCTTACTTATTGCCATTATGCAATCATGCGATTTATTATATTTCCTGAAAATATACTTATTAGTAGTACGCTTTTGCCGGAGCTGAGTTAAAAAAGTCAAAAAATGATGTGGTTTTATGGCACGAGAAGTTTGGAATACAAGAGTAGGCTTTATCCTTGCGGCGATAGGGTCAGCAGTGGGCCTCGGAAACATCTGGAGGTTTAGCTATGCTGCCTACGAAAATGGGGGAGGAGTTTTTCTCATCCCCTATTTCATCGCCCTGCTAACCGCGGGAATCCCTCTTATGATTCTTGAATTCGGAATGGGAAGCAAGTTCAGAGGAGCGGCTCCCATGGCCTTTAAGAGGGCAAAGCAAGGTTTTGAATCCATTGGCTGGTGGGGAGTGATAACCAGTTTTATCATTACAGCGTATTATTCCGTAATCATGGGCTGGAGCTTGGTTTATCTAGTAAAGTCCTTTAACCTTGGCTGGGGCTCAGATACGGTTTCTTTCTTTTATGATACCCTTTTACAAACCTCTGGGTCCCCTTGGCACTTTGAAGGGTTTGCCCCGAGTGTGCTTGCCGCCCTTGTAGTAGTGTGGTTTTTGATATGGATTATTGAAAAGAAAGGCGTGCAAAAAGGAATTGAAAGAGCAAATAAGGTATTCATGCCCCTGCTCTGGATTCTCCTCATTATCCTTGTGTTCAGAGCTGTCACCCTTCCGGGAGCTCTTAATGGAATTGACTGGTATCTTAAACCTGATTTCAGCAGATTGACTGATTTTGGAGTCTGGCAGGCAGCTTATGCCCAGGCTTTCTATAGTCTAAGCCTTGGAATGGCAATCATGATTACCTATTCCAGTTATCTTCCAAAGAAAAGTGATATTGTAAATAATGCCTTTATTGTAAGTCTAGCTGATGGAGCTTTTAGTTTTACGATGGGGTTTGTAGTTTTTGGAACCCTTGGATACATGGCATTTGCTCAGGGAGTTGGAATTGTAGAAGTTGTAGATCAGGGAATAGGTCTTGCTTTCATGGCCCTTCCAAAAGCTTTGAGCATGCTCCCAGGCCTAAAAGTCCTGACTTCTGCAGCCTTTTTCTTAAGCATTTCTGTGGCTGCTCTCTCTTCCCTTATCTCTCTTATAGAAGCTTTTGCTTCAGCTCTGATGGATAAATTTGAGATTGAAAGAGTTCGGGCCGTAAACCTGACCATTGCAATCTGCGCTCTTTGCAGCCTGCTCTATGCAACTAAAGCCGGAATCTACTGGCTTGACATCGTAGATCATTTTATTAACTCCTATGGTATGATAATCGTAGGAATCTTTGAAACAATTGCAATCGGCTGGATATTCGGAGCTGATAAAATCAGAGCCTGGGTCAACAATTATTCAGACATAAAAGTAGGAGCCTGGTGGGACCTAGGAATAAAAGTAGTCCTTCCTATTGTGCTTATCTACCTTGTGTATAGTGATACAAAAGCAAACCTTGCAGCTCCCTATGGAGATTATCCAATTAGTGCTCTGATGGCAGGCGTTGGAGTAATTGCAATAGGGATGCTTATCTCCGTGCTTATGCCTTTTGTAAAGAGAGAGGTTGAGTAAAATGCTGTTTACAAGCAGTCTTTCCACAGGCAGTATCATTATGGCAATCTTTGGGTTTGTGGGCCTCTACGGAGGCCTTGCATTTTTCCTGAGTATAGCCTTAAGAAAGAAGATGCTCTGAATTTAAAAAAAGCACAAATAAAAAATGGGTCTGGAATATACTTTCCACACCCTAAATTTTATAATTACTGGGGCTTGTTACAAAAAATACTTATATTGTTTATTTTTCTGCATTTCAGAATTCGGATATTTTTAAAGTTAGTTTAAGTTATTTTGAATTGATATCAGACTCTCTATTTCTGATTTTGGAGTTGGTTTTTTTATTGCTTTTCTTTCCTGACTTGTACCCTCTATCTTATATTACAGGGTTTGCATGGAAAAAACAGAAGTTTAATATTATAGTTCAGACATAATGTATAGTAGTAGATTATAAGGCTCTATACAGGAGAGATAAAACACAGGGGAGTGTAACAAACCTGAATTAGAAATAAATCGATTTAAGGAAAAGCGGCCTCTGGCCACACTAATATAAAATAACAGATAGATTAGAATACCGATATATTAAAAATAAAATAATAATTAATAATAAGTATTTAAAGTAATTTCCCTTCGTTTTTAACGGAGTGACGATATCCAATGGATGAAGAATCTGAAGATCCTGCTGATAGTTATAGTTTGTTTAAAAAGTATTGTTTGAAAACGATTCATGTATCCCTTGCCATTTTCCAGTTTTCATTCTTTATCTTCATGATAATAATGTTTGCTGAAAGCTCCCCGGAAACCGGTCTTCTTTTTATGGTACTGGCATACGCTTCTGCATACATTTACTATAAAATTGACAAAAAATACCATGTTGAGAATTTCTCAACATAATCTCTTTTCATTTTGAACTTTTTTTCTTGCATTTTCTTGTCTTTACTTGTCTTTTTTATATAATCACAAACTTAAGTTGAGGTCTATTTTTTACAAAATTAAAAGAATATCTAAAACTTGAAATTTGTCTTCTTCAGGATAAGGATCTCGATTTTTGTTCACAGAATTTGGAACAAAAAGCTAAAAATAAACCCGAAAACTCTTTTAAGACTTTGACTCAGCGGAGGCTCAGGGGTAGTTCTATAACACATGAAGTAAAATAGAATACTGAAATTCTGAAAAACAATTAATAAATTAAAAGAAGTTATACCTTAAGTCAAAAGGAAACTTCGAGAAAATAAACCAGTTTTTATAATAGAAGTAAAAATGAAGAAAATAAAACCAAAAAGCAAGCAATAAAAGCAAATTTTTCAAAAAGGCAAGAATTGAATCTCGGAAGTCAAATTCCTACTAAATCCAGAGATATAACGGATTTTCTGCTGAGGGTTTATGAAAACTTTAGTCATATGTATAGATAGAGACGACGACCTTGGAGAAAAGGCCAAGCTCCCTACTCCCATAATCGGGCGAAAAGCCCATGTTGAAGCTGCGGCAGCTCTTGGAATTGCCGACCCTGAAGACTCGGATACCAACACTATCTTTGGGGGAATAAAAGTCCTTGATGAATTAAGAAAAGAGGGAGTAGACGCTGAAATAGTCACCTTTGCCGGAGACAAAAACGTAGGGGTGATTTCAGACCAGAAAATTGCCCAAAAACTCGAAGCCTTTTTAGAAGCCCATGAAGTCGAAGGAGCCATCTTTGTCTCAGACGGAGCCGAAGATGAAACCCTTGTCCCTATCGTACAATCCCGAATCAAAATCAATTCTGTAAAACGCGTTGTTGTAATGCAAAGCGAAAACCTGGAAAGTACCTACTATATCCTGAAACATGCCTTTAGCGATCCTAAAATCTCTCAGACTTTTTTCGTACCCTTAGGGCTTGCCTTCCTGATTTACTCCATTTTTCTGCTTGCCCGCTACCCCGAAGGAGCAATCATAGGAATTCTTGCAGCTGTAGGGCTTTATATGCTCTATCGGGGTTTCGGATTGGATGATAGCATGGCCCTGCTGCTAGCCCGGCTAAAGGATACTTTTCAAAGACAAAAGCTTGCTTTTATTACCTACACCGCAGCCATACTTATAGGAATTGTGGCAACAGTCCAAGGACTGCTCAAAGTCTGGACTCTCTATTCTACAGAAGGAATTTGGTACCACGGGATCCTGACTCTAATCTCGGTTTTTATCAATGCCTCAGTTTGGTGGTATGCAGGAGCTGTTCTGCTGGCTGATTTTGGAAAAGCTTTTGATCTCAAGCGTGCGGGAATGTCCCTAAACCGGAGTTTTTCAGTTTCCTTTTTTGTGCTGGCAACAGGACTCCTTTTTTGGGGAGCCAGCACCTATCTTTTATCGGAAGCTGCTCTGTTAAAAGGAGGACTCTCGGATCCAAGTTTGGCTCTTCAGTATTTTGTCTATTCAATAATCTTTGCGGTAATCCTAGCGCTTATAGGAATAAAACTTTCAATTCCTGAAGAGGAAACTTTGGAAAACGAAAAGAAGAACAAGAGAATCAGTAAAAAAATACACTAACCCTAAGGCAAAAACAAAGGAAGGATAAAGGGATGGAAAAAAACACAATTAAAAAAATGGATGTTGCAATTCTTGGAGGAGTCGGCTTCAATTCCTATAAGGAATTTAAAAGCAGAGCTGTTTCAACTCCTTACGGAAAAGTTACTGTTTATCTAACCCAGATTAGAGGAAAAAACGTTGCGATCGTTCCCCGTCATGCCGGAAAAAACCATACTCCTCCCCATAAAATTAATTACAGAGCTAATATCTGGGCCGTAAAGGCCCTTGGAGCTGAGCGGATAATCTCAACAAACTCGGTAGGCTCAATGAAAGGGCATCCAGTGGGCAGTTTTGTTCTCCTTGATGATTTTATCGATTTTACTAGAAGCCGGCCTTTAACCTTTTATGACGAGACGACTATCCATATTGACCTTACGGAACCCTATTGTTCCGAAATAAAAACTTGCTTTACCCAAGCTTTTGAAAAAAGAGGGCTTTCCTATTCCGAAGGAATTTATGCCTGCACTGAAGGTCCACGCTTTGAGACAAGGGCGGAAATCAGGCTTCTGAGCCAGTTTGCGGATGTAGTGGGCATGACTGGCTTTCCCGAAGTTGCGCTTGCAAAAGAACTCGAACTTTGTTATGCTGCCCTTGCTCTTGTTACAAATCAAGCCTGCGGAATGAGCCCGGAAAAACTGACCGCAGACGAAGTTACCGAAGTGGTAGGTAAAAGGGAAGCCCAAATCCTTGAAATCCTTGAAGACACGATAGAAAACCTTCCGGAAATAAGAAAATGTAAATGCTGCTCCGCAAAGCTAGGAGCCAGTCTCTGAAAATTATTACCCTAAGCTTTGGAAAAAGTCGAGTAAGGAAAAGAATTATTCTAAACCTGTTTTTTCGGATATTCAAAAGAATATCCGAGCCTTTTTACAGAGAGTAATTTGAAATCTTTTGAAACAGAAGTTTTCTATACAGGTCTACATATATATAATACATTAGTTATAAAAAGACATAGAAACATCAATGCCTGGAATAGAAGTTTCTTGGAATAGAAGTTTACTTATAATACGTAGATATCAGGATGTGCAATGACGCTCTGGGTCCTAATTTCTCCCGAAAAATCCAAATTAACTGTAATGCCTATAAAGGACAGAAAAAAGCAGCCTCTTTATGTGGCCGAACTTTTTTTGAAAAAAAGATCGGCTGGGCCCCGCCCCCATAAAATCCGAATAGTCTCAAACGAAAACAAAAAGGAGGAGTTTTTACCTACGCCGAAATTTATAGAACTCCTGCGCACTTCAAATCGGATCATGCTTGCGGAAGGGGGAGATCCTGCAAATGAAGCTGCTTTTCTAAAGATGCTTGAAGGCTTCCAGCTCAAAGCAGACAGAGTCAGAATCTGCAGGTATTGCCTGATAAACAAGCGCTTTAACTTTGTGAATAGAAAATCAATTAAATATCATCAGGAGCTTATCTGTCCGGAATGCGCAAAAGAAGAACTGCTACGGGCAGTTCGGACAAGCGGAAGAGAATATGGGCTCAGATCCGTAGATTTTTTGGAAAAAGTCCTTTTAAAAACCCGGGACCTTAACAAAACGCTTCAAATCCTAAGTCCGGAGAGACTTGATCCCGAATGCACGCGTTTTGACCGGATCGAGACTAACCCAGTACAAAATTCCATTAGGATAAGAGAGCTGCCTCTTTCAAAAAAGTTTAAACAACAACTTCTAAAAAAATCCGAAACCCTTTTACCGGTTCAGGGGCTTTCTGTCCAAAACGGATTGCTTGAGGGGGAAAACCAGTTCATCGTATCGGCAACTGCAACCGGAAAAACCCTTATAGGAGAAATAGCAGGCCTTCAGAATCTTTTGAATAAAAAAGGGAAAATGCTCTATTTGGTACCCCTTGTTGCCCTTGCCAATCAAAAGTACGAACAGTTTACGAAAAGATATACCGGCCTTGGGTTCATAACTTCTATAAAAATTGGAGCAATCCTTATCAAGACCTCTCAGCGGGTAAAGCTACACACCAGCTTAAATTCGGATATCATTGTCGGAACCTACGAGGGCTTAGACCATATCATGCGCTCTGGAAACTCCGATTTTCTTGGAAAAATCGGAACCGTAGTAATCGATGAAGTTCATATGCTTGAAGATTCCGAAAGGGGACATAGAGTGGATGGACTTATAGGAAGGCTTCGGTATATTGCTCCTGAGGCTCAGTTTATCTACCTTTCTGCAACCGTTCCGGAACCGGAAGCTTTTGCAAAAAAACTTTCGGCCCGGCTTATTCGCTATGAAAACAGGCCGGTTCCGCTTGATCGGCATCTGCTTTTTTCCCAAGAAAATGAAAAAGTCCAATTGATTGCAAAACTTGCAAAGGCTGAATACGAGAAATTGTCCTCTAAAAAGCAGCGGGGTCAAACCATAGTTTTTACCAATTCCAGACGCAACTGCCACAGAATTGCAGATGCTCTGCCCCTTCAGGCTGCAGCCTATCATGCAGGTCTTTCTCATTATGAACGCAAAAAAGTAGAAGACAGATTTGGAAAGGGGAAATTGCCAGTTGTCGTAACAACAGCTGCCCTTGCAGCTGGCGTGGATTTTCCGGCATCCCAAGTGATTTTTGAATCTCTTGCAATGGGAGTAGATTGGCTTACAGTACAAGATTTTTTACAAATGAGCGGCAGGGCAGGTAGACCTGATTATCATGACCGAGGGCTTGTGGTGCTTATGCCAGTTCCCGGAAAAAGTTATTCTGGAGCTCAGTCCGATACGGAAGAGGAAGTTGCAATAAAACTCCTGGGAGGGGAAATGGTCGCCGGAAAAATAGTTTACGGAGAGACCGAACAACTCGAAGAGGTTTTGGCCTCCATTGCGGTTACGGCCTCAATGCAAGACCTTAAGCGAATCCACTCTGAAATGTTTGGAGAGTTTGACCTCGAAAAACTGGTCTCTCGCTTGGTCCGCTACCGTTTTGTAGCAAGAAAAGGCGATAAGATCTCCCTTACTCGTTTCGGAAAAATCGTAGCCTCCCATTTCCTTCCGGTCTCAAAAGCATTTTTGATAAGGGATGCTATATTACTTGGGAACAGCCCCTTAAAAATCGCAAGCAACCTAGAGTTTTTTGATGCAGCTTATCTTAAGTACGCAAAACAGATTGGAAGTGCGCTTCATCTGAATATGCCTTCCCGGGTCTTTCAGGGAGCAGCTCTCGATATTATATTCGATGGAGACTCCCTCGCCCAGCTTGACATGAAGATTCAAACCTTGCTCCTGAACTTTGCCTCAGACTTTTTAAGCTGCAAATGCAAGGATTCACCTTACTGCGGCTGCGCTGAGCAAAAATTTTCCGAAAAGCTCATTTCCCTGCGCACGGAAGGGCTTGAGCCGGTAGAGATTGTAAGACAGCTTGAAAACGATTACGGAATAACCGCCTATCCTGGAGATGTCTTTGGCTACCTTGACAACGTTGTCAGAAATCTGGATGCAGTCGAGCTGATTGCAAAAGTTCATTCGAAAAAAGAGGCAGCTACAAAGGCCCGAAAATTAAAGAAAAAGGTTCAGGGCTGAAAAAACAGCCTGAGGTTGGCTTGAGATCTACTTGGCTTAGCAGAGAGAATAAGATACACAGTACTTTTGTAAAGAGGGCTTTTTTATCAGTATCCCAATATAATTATATAATTTAAATGATTATTACTAACTAAGGCATCTGAGAAAGCTATTTTCTCCTTGTGAACCATAGCCACCTCTTTTACCCCCAATTCCCATACACACCCCCATATCTCTCAGATGCCCGATTTTATTTTACCCCATTTTTTCCCAATCATTTTTCAGCTTCAAGCAAATTTAGAATCCGAAGGGCTAGATGAGCTCCGTTTGCTCCATTGTCAACTCCCACACTTGCCACAGGCACGCCCGGAGGCATCTGGGCAATTGAGAGCAGCGCATCAAGGCCTCCAAGCTTTGCACTTACTGGAACTCCTATTACCGGTTTTTTAGTCCGAGAGGCGACCACTCCGGGAAGAGCTGCTGAAAGCCCTGCAATTGTGATAAAGACCTTTGCCTCAGAGCCTGAAACATAAGCTTCAAGTTCTTCGGGATTGCGGTGGGCTGAAATTACCCTGACCTCATAAGAATATTTGCTTTTTTCCAGAACCGCAGTCGCCCTGTTAGCGATTGCCCGGTCGGATTCGGAACCCATTATCAAAGAAATGTCTACCATCGTTTTACTCTCCACATCTTAAGGAAATCTGCCCCTACCACTAAGTTCTTCCTGCCTTTCGATACTCATTTTTATAAGGATTTCAAAGATTGCTTTTATGCCCCCAAGATCCAGGTTAAGTTCAGTTGCGGCATTTACTGCGCGGTCAATTACCACCTGGTTTTGCTCTGGGTCCAAAATTGGGCATCCGCTTGTTTTTTTGGATTCAAGAACCTCTCCTGCAAGCTCTATGCGCCTGTCGATTAGAGAAAGGATTTCCCGATCTATTTCTTCAATTTCCCTTCTAAGGGCTTCAAGTTCGCTCAATTAGACCCCTCTTTACTTAAGCTTATTGCGTCTTTGTTATTTATACAAGTCTCAATTATCTGGCCTTTGAGCCCAGAGGCTTCCCAAGCCTCCCTGAGCCTTCCTGCTTCCTCGGCATTTACAAAAGCGATATAAGCAGGCCCGGTTCCGGAAAGACTTACTCCTTTTACCCCGCATTCCAGAGCCCTAAAAAGATACTCAGGCTCAAACCCCAGAGCGTTACAGTAGAGAAAACCATTTAAAGTCATGGCTTTTTCGTAATCTCCTTCAAGAGCAAGGGCGTAGGCTAGGTTCACATAAGGAGCCAGTAGGCGGGAACGTTTGACATTAGTCTGGGAACTGAAGACTTTTTTGTCAGGAGCAAAAATTAAAACTTTTGAGGCATACTCTTCTCTTTTGACAAGCCGCATGTTCTGGTTATCTGTAAGCACAATCCCTCCAAAAAAAGAAGCACAAGCGTCATCAAAAGCTCCTGTTACCGTAACTCCGACTTCCTGTGCCGCCCTGACTCCAAGCTTTACGATATCAAAAGAAGGCAGAGTTTCATCGATTGCCTCAAGAGTAGCAAGCACGGTAGCGTTTGCAGCTGCACTGCTGCTTTTAAGTCCTCCTGCAAGCGGGATTTCGCTCCTTGTTTGGACAGTGCCCCCAAGCGCAAGTCCAAAACGCTCAAGGACAAGTTCAACACACCTTTCTATAAGTCTACTATCTCCTTCAGGCCTGCCTTCAATCGAGCCCCGGATTTCTTTTTCCTTAGAAGCAAGGCAAACTTTTGCATGGGTTTTTAGGCCAATTCCAAAAGCTGCCCCCTTCCAGGTTGCAATTGCATTGATTATGGTGCCTGCTCCGGAAGCACAGGCATACCCTTCATATCTCATTAAGCCTCAAAAGGAGCTGCTCTTTAATATTCTTTATCACTGTTTTTCTGGATCCTGAGAAAAATAGACGCTGAAAGAAGAGACACTTAAACACGAAATAAAATCTGTAGAAGAGCTTCAAGAAAAAATTCAGGAAAGAAGAAAGGAAAAAGAAAAAAACTCTCTTGAGGGGCAGGGTTGGGAAAAGAAGCCTACTTACAAGCCTCAAACATTCCGAATTTGAGCGAATTTCCTATCCTCGAATCTTAGTTTTCCCCCAATTCTTGTTTATTTCTTTTTTCATTCCGGAAGGAGCAGCACCTTGTCAATTACATGAATGACTCCATTACTGGCCTCAATATCTGTTGAGATTATCTTAGCATCTCCTACCCTGCTTTCAGTGCTATTGACTGATAGGGAATCTCCCTGAAGGGTTTTTATTGATTCCAGATCCAAGACTTCTTCTGCCATCAATTTTCCGGAGGAAACATGATAGGTTAAAATGCTTGCAAGTTCTTCAGGATTGTTCAAAAGCCTCTTAAGCTCTCCTTCAGGCAGAGCTTCAAAAGCGGCATCGTTAGGAGCAAAAATCGTGAATGGACCGTCTCCTCTTAGCGTCTCCTCAAGCCCAGCGGTCTGGATCGCCTCGATAAGGATATCAAAAGAGCCTGCAGCAATTGCTGTATCCACGAGATCCAACTGCTCTGCTTCCTCCATAGAGGGGGGAAGTAGCACCTTATCGATTACATGGATTACTCCATTACTTGCCTTTACATCGGGGGCAAGGACTTTGGCGTTGTTGACTTGGACTCCGGCAGTCGTCTCGATTGTAAGAGCTTCTCCTTGGATGGAAACTACTGAATCAAGGTCGAGAAGGTCAGAGGCCATATATTCCCCGGCAATTACATGATAAGTCAAAACAGCCCTTAGCTTTTCCTTATCCGCAAGCAAATCCTCAAGCATGCCCTCGGGAAGCTCCGCAAAGGCTTCATTGGTTGGGGCAAAGATGGTAAAAGGCCCTTCTCCGCTCAGAGTATCAACAAGCTCCGCCTCCTGAACAGCTTCAACAAGGGTTGTAAAATTCCCTGCGGCAATTGCCGTATCTACGAGATTCATTTCTTTTGCAGATTCTTCTTCAGGCATTTCTTCTGTTTGTTCTTCTTCCGAGGTTTCATCAGCCCCATTGATACAACCGGAAACGAAAAACATTGCTGCAAGCAATAAGACAGCAATTGCAAAAAATCTGATTTTCCTGATAATAATTCCCCCTTTTCAATACAAAAATCTATATTAAAAACCGGAATATTGAAAAATATAGAATTAGGAATTATTATTAATCGGTGTTTATATAAATTTTGCTATGCCATAATAAGAATTTGGAATTGTTTCCTAAAAAAGCTCATTTAAAAGCTCTAATTTAGGAAAGGTCATTACAATACACAAATAAAATTTTAACTACAGAATACTAACGCTTAAATATATAAATATATACTGCAAATTCCATATAGGTGAAATTATATGGTACAGTTAAATGAAAAGATGAAAACCGCATTTTCAAAAGTAAAAATCTTCCCAGTAGCTACCGCTTCTAGTGCAGGTATTCCTAACGTTGTTCCGATTGGGTTTTGTCAGCTTGTAGATGATGAAACCATCTGGATTGCAGATAATTTCATGGTCAAGTCCCTGGCAAATCTGGAGGAAAACCCCAATCTAGCAATTTATGTTTGGGGGCCTGAAACCGGGGGCTGTTTCCAGATCAAAGGAGAAGCTGTAATTCTTAATTCTGGAGAGAAGTTTGAGAAAATGAAAGAAATCGTAAATAAGGCAAAACCGGGCTTGCCTGCAAAGAATCTTATCGAGGTAAAGATTTCTGGGGTTTTCCAGTGCGCTCCAGGGCCTGAAGCCGGAAGTAAATTACTCTGAATTTATTTTTGATTAAAACCTTGAAAATAGGAGGAAAAGGATTCATAAATGGCAGCTGAAAACAAAGCCCAGGAAAAAGCCCCTATTTTCTGTGAAAAACTCTGTCTTGTTTGTAGAGGGGCTAGAGCTGGAAACCCTGTTTGCAAGGCAATTCAGAACCTTGAATTGAAGCTTTTTGGAAAAGAGGGGTGTATCTGGGGGCAAGCCAGGACAAAGTATTATGGAGTAACTCCAGATCAAAAGCTTCCAGAAGAACCTTTTGGAAAAAAAGAATAATTTAGCGGGCATGTAGGCTCTGCGGTTCGGGAAAAAAAACATAGGAGGAGTTTTTTATTCCAGTACTGAGTATAATCGCTTGTGGAATGCTTGAAGATGAGCTCGTCCACGTGCTTTCTCAAGACAGGGAATTAAAACACTTGATCCTTGTGGAAAATCGAGAATCTCAGGCCCTCTTCCGAAAACTTAAAAGCTTGCCTTGTCTCGCCTTCCCTCTTTCTCTGGATAGGATTTCCTCTCTTTTAAAAAACGGACAGGGTCTAAGCTTCAGGAAAGCTTTGAAACCTTTTCGAAGTTATCCAATTTTTAAGGAGCTGTATGAGAAACTTAAACTTAAAGAAAAGAGCCAGCTTACAGTTGTCGTAAACAGGCTCAGGCTGGGTTTACATGTGGATTTGGAACTTCTGAAATCGGAAGTTTATAAAAATATTCGGGAAATGGCCCCTTTTTCGGATGGAATCTTGCTTTTTTATGGAACTTGCGGACATGCGCTTGGGAATCTTAAAAACGATTTTTCAAAACTCAATTGTCCACTTTATTTTCTAAAAGATTCACAAGGCGAAACTGTTGAGGATTGCATCAGCCTGGCTCTTGGAGGAAACGAAGCCTATGCTGAGGCTCTGCTTGCGCAGCCTGGGGTAGGGACGATTTACCTGACTCCAATGTGGGCTTCGAATTGGAATAAAATGAAAGCTGAGGCCAGAACCTCTTTGGATTTAAACGAAAAATATCTTCGAAATTCGCATTATAGAAGAGCTGCAAAAATAAACACTGGCTTATCCTCTGATCCGGATTTTCAGAAAAATGTCTTAGCTTTTGCTCACTACTTTGAAATGGAGCTTATAGAAATAAAAGGCAGCGCAGAAATTGCAAAGTGCTCCTATGCAAGTGCCAAAAAAGCCCTTATTGAAAAGTCATTTTGCAACAATTCCAAACCCTCTTTTTAATATTTAGGGTTAATTTAATCAGGCAGCTTTCCGATCTATGTCTTATGAAAAAAATCGGAATCGTAGGCACGGATCCCGGAGACTGGACCGCAAAAGCCCTTTTCAGAGCTGCCAAGGAAAATAAACTAAGTCCTCATTTTATTGATCTCAGAGCTGCCGAGGCTTGGATCGCTCCAACTCCTTTTTTCAAAGTCGAAAAAACCTGCCTCGCTGAGCTTGACGCAATCCTTGTAAGAGATGTAGGAGCCGGAACGCTTGAAGGAGTCTCCTTCAGATTCGATCTCTTGCGGGAACTTGAAGCTGAAGGCCTTCCAGTTGTCAATTCCCCTGCTGCAATTCAAAATGCAGCAAACAAATACCATGCTTCCTACCTACTTGCAAAAGCCGGACTTCCTATCCCTAAAACCCGGGCGGTCCAGAGTGTGGAGGCAGGCCTTAAAGCGCTTTTCGAATTTCAAGACGCCATAATAAAACCGGTTTTCGGATACAAGGGAAAAGGGATTGTGAGAGTGAAAGCAGGAGAAGTCTTTTTTTCGGATCGGGAAATCAAACCTGGGAAAAAGCCGATTTCTCCTGAAAAAGTCCTTAAGGAACTTCTTGAAAAAGGAGGCATGCTCTATATTCAAGAATTTATTGAAAATCCGGGCAGGGATATTAGAGTTTTTGTGGTAAACGGACAGGCAGTAGGAGCAATTTATAGGCGAGCTCCTCCGGGTTCCTGGATTAACAACCTAAGTCAGGGAGGAAAAGCGGATCGCTGTCTTCTAAGCAGAGAAGAAAAAACAATTGCAGAAAAGGCAGCTAGTGTTCTTGGAGCTGCTTTTGCCGGCGTGGATCTTATAGAAGGGAAAAAAACTGAGAAAAAAAGCCAACCCATCCTTCTTGAGGTAAATGGGACTCCTTCCGGAAAAGGGATTTATGAAACTTGGGGAATAAACCCGGCTGAAAAGATTATAAAGTATCTAGTAGGGATATTGTGAAAATGTACAGATTAAAAGTACAGGAAATATTTAAAAGATAAGCGGGCTTTGAATAGATCCGAGGCAAAGGATGAGCGAATATAAACAATGTATTATTACAAGGGAAGATCTAAAACTTTCCAAAGGCAAGTTTGCAGTACAGGTAGCCCATGCGGCCGTTTCCGCCTCGGAATGGGCCAGTAAAAACGATTATGAGAAATGGAAAGAAGGGGGACAGAAAAAAGTGGTTCTTAAAGTTCCCACCCTCAAAGCCTTGTTTGAACTTAAGGAAAAGGCAAGAAGAGAAGGGCTTCCGACTGCTCTGATCCAGGATGCGGGCCTGACCGAAGTTGTTCCAGGAACAGTTACCGTGCTTGGGATCGGCCCTGCAAAAGCAGAATTGATCGATCGGGTTACTCGGGATCTGAAACTTGTATAAAAGATGAATATACTGCTGTATATTATGGAAAGGAAAAGAAAGGCATGAAAGTAATTAAGGTTGCAGTTTTCCTGCTTATACTTCTTTTTGTAGGTTTCCTGCTCTTTCCCGGCGGAGAAGCCTTCTCAGACCAGGTTACGAAACTCAAAACTTACCTTCCCTTGGTTGAAGCCCCGGAAAATGAGGAATATAAACTTAAGCCTGAGACCCTTACGATTCCGGAAGTTCCGGCTTATTCGCCTCTGGAAAACAGAGAAACTCCTTTAGGCTTATCCTCCCAAGCTCCCGGTTTTTCCTTAAGAACCAGTTATACGGCCACGGAGTTTTTCCAAGGAGGAGTAGGTTATGTGAAAGTCGAAGTAACAAATGACGGGGAGAATTCTATTTTTATAGACAGATTCGGAGTTGCCGTAAACAGCTCAAAAAGCCCTATCTACGCTCAAGAAAGCGGCGTATTATTACCTCCAAGAGCAAAAAAGAACCTGGGAATTGTTGCGGTTCAAGTTCCTGAAGGAAATGAAACTCCTGCAATGCAAATTGCTTTTTGGCTCCTTGCAAAAAGCCAGGATGGAAAATGGTACGAGTACAAAAGGCCTCAGTTTCTCAATGAATTTACACTCAAAACTAGCCCAATGCCTGAAAAAATCAACCCAGTTTATGCTTCGAATCCCCTTTCCTTATTTACAACCTTTAACGAGCTTGTGGAAGCTTCGGATCCAGAAATACGTAAAACGGCCGCAGAAGCTGCCAAAGATTACGGGGGAGCCTACAATATCTATCAGGTTTGCGCCTTATTTGATAAGGTAAATGAGGAGATTGAATACATAAGCGATCCAAGAGGAAATGATATTTGGGAGCCTGCAAATCAGACCCTAAATATCGGAGCTGGAGATTGTGAGGATCAGGCAATCCTACTCGCTTCCCTAATCGAGGCCATAGGAGGCACAACCAGACTATACCTTACTGATACCCATGCCTTTGCCGCCGTTTACATCGGAAACGAAACTACAGGAATCAGAACTGTGGTCGAAGGAGTCAAAGCTTATTACGGAAATGTCGATGTTTATTATACAAGCGATGCGTACGGAGCTTGGCTCATGCTTGATCCAACCTCAAGCCTCTATGCAGGAGGACTTCCCGGCACAACAGCCCAGGTCCAGATCTCCGAGCCGAATGGGGACTCAAAGGGCTGGACTTTCCTTAATACAAGCAAGGTAAAGGTAATTGATATCAGCTCAAATCCGGTTAAAGGGTGATATTTTCCAAACTCTAAGCATTTTCAAAAAAGAGAGGAGAAAGTCTAAATTGGAAATTCCTCTGGGAATTTCCCCAATTATTTTTTAATTTTTTTAAATATTAAAGGAGTCAGTTTTATTTATGGATATAGATGTTCCAGAAACAGAAAAACGAATAGGAATCAGGCTCTATTCTACGGATACTCCGGGACTTGGGGGAAAACTCCGCCAAGAAGCAGAAGACTTTGTGGTAAGGGAAATTACAAACCGCAAAGAAACCGAGACTGGAAAATATCTCATTCTTGAACTTAAAAAAAGAAATTGGGATACGCACCACCTAACTCGTTCCCTTGCAAAAGCTCTGAGGATTAGTCAGAAAAGGATTGGGGTAGCCGGAACAAAAGATAGAAGAGCGCTTACAACCCAGAAAATAAGTATCTCCGATCTTAAAGCCTCTGATCTTGAAAAAATTCACCTAAAAGATGTGGAACTAAAAGTACTGGGGCGCTCTAAAAAGGCTATGGAGCTTGGGGATTTGACCGGAAACGAGTTTGAAATTACACTTCGAAACCTTGATTTTTCTATAGAGGAAACTCAAGCTCTGCTCGAAAAAACCACTGAAGAGATAAAGGCTGCAGGAGGAGTTCCAAACTTTTTTGGAGTTCAGCGTTTCGGGGCGGTAAGACCTCTTACTCACCTTGTAGGAAAGGCGATTGCGGAAGGAGATTTTGAAAAAGCGGCCCTAACTTATATTGCAGAACCTTTCCCGGCTGAGCCTGAAGAGATAAAGGCTGTGCGGGCTTACGTAAAAGAGAGCAGGGACTTTAAAGGAGGCCTTGAGAAATATCCTTTGAGGCTCGGGCACGAGCGCGCCATGATGAATCATTTGATTGCAAAACCCGAAGATTATGCAGGAGCTTTTTTAGTGCTTCCGAAAAATCTATACAGAATGTTTGTGCACGCTTACCAGTCTTGTATTTATAATAAAATTCTCTCCCTTCGAATTGAAAAGGGGCTTTCACTGAATGAGGCTGTGGAAGGAGATATAGTCTGTTTCAAAAACGAGGTAGGACTTCCAGACAATTCCAAAACAGAGGCAGTAACAGCCGAGAAAGTAAAAGCCGTAAACCGCCTTATAAAAAAAGGAAGAGCTTTTGTCACAGCTCCACTTCCAGGTTATGCAAGCGAGTTTGCCACCGGACTTCCGGGGAAACTTGAAAGAGAAGTGCTTGAAAAGCTTGAGGTTAAGCTTGAAGGTTTTAGGGTTGAGGCCTTTCGGGAGCTGGGCTCAAAAGGGATAAGAAGAGAAGTTCTTCTAAGTGTTGAACCTTCGTTTAGGGTCTCAGAAGATGAACTGAACCCTGGAAAAAGAAAGGCTGTGCTTGAATTTTCTCTTCCCAAAGGAAGTTATGCTACAACCGTGCTTAGGGAATATATGAAGACTGAGCCTTTACAGATGAGTTAAGTTGAAAGAATATAGAGGAGTCAAAAGGAATTTTATCCTCTCCTTTTTTCCGCAAACACGATTTGAGCTCCGTCTTTCATATCAATGGATTTTTTCACCTCAAGTCCATAATCTCCAAGCCTTTTTACATATTCAGAAAAAGGCACGCTGTTTTCAAAAGAAAAACTCGAACTTCCCTTTTTTGTGTCTTCAAAAGTCCAGAGTTTCCAGGCTAAATTATCCAAAGGATTAGCTCCCGCTTTTTCGTCCGGAATTTGTCTTGTCACAAAAAACCCCCCCTTTTTTAGAGCCCGAACTATTTTTGGGAGAAGCTCAGGGACCTTGCCTCCGGGGTTAAAGGAAGAAAAAATAATATCATAATCTTTTCCAAGTTCAACCTTAAAAAAATCCCCGGGAATTACTCTGACTCTATCCGCAGAATATTTTTTTATGTAAACTTTTGTCTCTTCCGTTACCTGGGGCAGATCAAAAACAAATGCTTCAAGCTCCAGATAAAGTTCAGCAAAGGCGATTGCATAAAGCCCGTGACCTCCCCCGAGATCCAGGAGTTTTTTAGCTTTTGAAAAGTCTAAGTTTTCGGTAATAATTTTGACCGTTTCTTGAAGCGCTCCACAAGAAGCGTTTTCAGCCATGGCATGCACAACCTGGCTAAAGAAATCAGCCTTTGGGAAAATTAGAGGGCCTTCGGTCAGGACTTCAGGCAGCTGAGCCCAGATTTTTGCATCCCTTTCTTTTTCGGAAAGGAAATGTGCCTGCGAATAGGGAGCGGCTTTTAGAAGGTAGGTGTTGCTAAGCGCAGTGTTTACATACTTTACTTTGGATTTTTCTGCCTCTTTTGAATCGGCTTGCTCCTCCAATTCAGGCTTTTCCTCAAGTCTGCACAAAAGCCCAAGCCCGCAAAGGGCTTCACAGAAATAAGGTAGAAGGGTCGGCTCACAGCCTAGTTTTTTTGCGAGAGGAACGGCCCCGAGAGGAGTTTTAAGAGCTTCAAAGACTCCGAGTTCAAATGCCGTACTAAGAAGCTGAAATTTCCGAAAACCTGCTGAAGCCTCCTTCATGAGTTTAAAAAAGGGATCCGAATCGACTTTTGGCCTTTCCATTAAATTGGTAGTTGTCTTCAATTGGGATATCTCCTAAAAGGATATTATTTATAAAAATTCTGAAGCTTATTAATAGCGAAAAAATTAAAGATATTTTACAAATTTTCCCATCTCCATAACCGCAACCTCATCACTCATCCACTCCACGAGAGCAGGATCATGGGAAATAAAAAGAAAACTGATTCCGTACTCTTGCTGGAGGTTTTTCAAAAGGCTAAGGATCTGGGCTTGGACAAGAGGATCGAGCATGGAAGTTGGCTCATCTGCAACTATAAATTTAGGTCTGAGCCCTAGGATTCGAGCTATCATAACCCTCTGAAGCTGGCCTCCGCTTAGTTCTTGAGGATAGCGAAACAAGAGTTCTTCATTAAGGGAGACAGCCTCTATCAGTTTATAAACCCAAGTTTTTTCGGCTCCTTGTTTGCAGAGGCTATGAATCCTCAAAGGCTCGGCAACACAATCATAAATCCTCATCTTTGGGTTTAAGGAGGCTTCAGGATGCTGAAAAATGATTTGCATCTTGCGGCCCAGTTTTTTAAGCTCCCTGCCTTTTAGTTCAGAAAGGTCCCTCCCTTCAAAAAAAACTTTTCCGGCTGTAGGCTCCAGAAGCCTTAAAATCGTCCTTCCTAAAGTGGATTTTCCACAGCCGCTTTTACCAACAAGCCCAAGGGTTTTACCTCGCTCAAGCTCAAAACTTACTCCATCTACGGCCCGAATCACTTTTCTGGAAAAGAGCCCCGCAGAATAGTGTTTTTTAAGGTTTTCAACTTTAAGTAGCGGCATTAGCCTTTTCCTCCGTTTTTTCGAAATTTTCATAATTTTCATAAAGCAGACAGCGAACCTTTCTTCCCGTTTCAAGTTCCAGCATTTTGGGCCGGATTTGAGAACAACTTTTTTTCCGAAAAGCACAGCGGGGATGAAATCGGCAGCCAGACGGAGGGGAGACAAAACTGGGACTCTGACCTGGAACCGCTCGAAGTCCATTTTCAGGCAGAGCAGCCAGAAGGGCTTGGGTATAGGGATGTTTGGGATTTGAAAAGAGCTCTTTTGTTTTTCCGCTTTCCACAATTTCTCCAGCATACATGACTGCAGCCCTTTCCGTAAGCTGCTTTGCAACCTCCAGATCATGAGTAATCAGGAGCAGAGCCGAAGTTTCCTTGCTGACAAGCTTGAAGATAAGGCGTGCAATCTGCTCCTTTGTCTGAGGATCCAGCCCCTTGGTAGGCTCGTCAGCGATCAAAAGCGCTGGGTGCAGCGCAAGCCCGAGGGCAACCATTACGCGTTGGAGCATGCCTCCGCTGAACTGGTGGGGATATTCAGCCATTCTGGAAGGAGCAATTTCTACAAGTTCAAGCATTTTTCCAGCTTTTTTTTCCGCTTCCTTTTTTTCACAGCCTTCATGGCAACGATAGATTTCGGAAAGTTGCTCTCCAATCGAAAATACTGGATTAAGCGCCAGAGAAGGGTTCTGGAGCATGATCCCGATTTCCTTTCCCCGAAGCCTTCTCATTTTTTTTTCAGGAAAGGAAAGGAGGTCTTGTCCCCGAAAAAAGATTCGGCCTTCGAATTTCACATTTTTTGAAAGCAATCTTAAAAGGGCTTTTCCAAACGTAGTCTTGCCACAACCAGTCTCTCCTATAAGAGCTAGGGTTTCTCCTTGCTCAAGCTTCAGATAAATGCCCTCGTTGGCTTTTACAGGACCTTTTCGAGTTTTGAAAGAAACGGTCAAGTTTTCTACCGAAAGCAAGCTCATGCTCTTGTTACCTCCGTATCCACATCCAAGCAATCTCGGAGGCCATCACCTACAAAATTGAAAGCCATAACCGTGAGCATGATCATAAACCCTGGAAAAAGGCTGAGATGGGGAGCACTTAGGAAAAAGGAGATTCCGGCTTTGAGCATAGCTCCCCATTCTGGATTTGGAAGCTGGATTCCAAGCCCAAGAAAGCTTAAGGCTGCCGCAAAGATGATTACATGCGCAATTTCAAGAGTTCCCAGCACGATCACGTTCCCCAGACAATTGGGAAGGATATGTTTGCGGATAATATAAATGTCCGAAGCTCGAAGCGCCCTTGTAGCTTCTACAAAAGCCCGCTTTTTCAAGGAGAGCACCTCTCCTCTGACCAGCCTTGTATAGGTTGGCCACTGAGTCAAAACAAGGGCAAGCACAACACTTGAAACCCCAGAGCCGAGCAAACCTGCAAGAACAAGGGCAGGGATGATGTTTGGAAAAGCAAGAATAATATCTACGCCTCGCATTACAGTTTCATCAAAAAGGCCTCCTATGTACCCAGCAAGAAGCCCGAGCAGGGTGCCGGCGCTAGAGGTTAGAGCAACTACAATAAGCCCAATTCCAAGAGAATAGCGAGTGCCATAAACTATCCTTGAAAAAATGCAGCGCCCCAGATCGTCAGTTCCAAAAGGGTATTCGAAAGAGGGGGCTTCCAGTCGACGGACAGGTTTTTGTTCGAGAGGCTCGTGAGGAGCGATCAAGGGGGCAAAGAGAGCAAGGAAAGCCAGAAAAGCAATAATCAGGATTCCAAGAACTGCAAAACGGTTCTGGCTGAATTTTTGCCAGGCCTCTCTTTGACGGGGCCTTTTTATTCTAGGCTTTTTTATAATTTTTGCCAATTCCCTTCTATTTTCAATTACTGCCATTTTTTCCGCTTCTGTTTCAGTTTTATTTTATTCTTATTTCAAGCATTTCTTCAATTTTATTCTTATCCGCTTCCCAAAGCCACGCTCAGTCCTGTTGATCATACCTTATTCTTGGGTCAAGCAGAGCATAGAGAATATCAACTCCCAGACTGGAAAGGGAAAACAAAACTGCAATAAAGAGCACACAGCCTTGGATTAGAGCAAAATCCCGGTCAAAGATGGAAGCTACAAGCAGCTGTCCTAAGCCTGGCCAGGCAAATATAGTCTCTACGATTACGACTCCTCCAAGGAGGTAGCCAAGCTGCATTCCGGCAAGAGTAAGAATCGGAAGCAAAGCGTTTTTTAGGGCATGTTTGAAAAGGATCGTACTTTCATCAAGCCCTCGAGCTCGGGCTGCTACAATGTATTCCTGTTTCAATACTCCAAGCATGCTCGACCGGGTCAATCTAGTCGTTACTGCAGCCATGGAAGTTCCAAGAGTAAGTGTAGGCAGGACCAGTTCTTTTAAGGTTCCATAGCCATGGGTTGGGAGGAGGTTAAGGTTTAGGGCAAAAAGCCAGATTAAAAGGAGTCCAAGCCAGAAATTGGGAATAGAAACTCCAAGCAAGGACGTGAAAACACAGACATTATCAAGCAAGGTATTTTGCTTAAGTGCGCTTAAAACTCCTGCAGGAAGAGCAAGCAGTAGGGAAAGAAGAAGACTTGCCAAAGCAAGCTCGGCTGTTGCGGGCAGCCTCAGCAAGATCTCTTCTAAGACATCATCCGAATCTATAACGGATTTTCCAAAGTCCAGATGCAGAAGGTGGTGGAGCCAGGTCAGGTACTGGACATGAAAAGGAGCTTCAAGTCCTTCTGCAGCTCTTACGGCCTCAATCTGTTCGGTGCTCAGATCCTGCCCGTATCTGGCAAGGGCAATAACCTCGGCAGGATCTCCTGGAGCAAGGTACATCGCGGAAAAAGTAACAAAAGTTACACCCAGAAGCACTCCAAAAATAAGGAGCAGGCGTTTTGCGATATATTTCCACATTTTTTTTCAGTCCGGGTTTTCTTCATCCAAACAGCTTTTATTTTTATAGATTTACTTCTACTTATCAGGTTTTTTCCAGATACACTCCTTCAAGGTTCAACCAGGGATCTTCAGAGGAAATGGTATACCCTTTAACCCAGGAGTTTGCAGCTACGATTTTTTCTTCATGAACCAGGTAAAAGGCAGGAACTTCTTCGATTACAAAATCCTGCAAAGCATAGTAAAAGTTCCGTTGTTTTTCCTCATCCGCAGTCCTGTCAGCTGAATCTACCAGTTTATCGTAGCTTTCGTTTTTGTAGTGCGAATTGGGAGAGGCTGAATGATGCAGGAAGAAATGCTTTGGATATGGCCCCCAAACAAAGTAGCCGGTGCGAAGAATCATGTCAAAGTTTCCGGCATTTTCAAGCTGAGTAATAGCCCCTCCTTCCAAGGTTTGAATTTCCGTCTCAATTCCAATTTCCGCAAGTTCAGCTTGAATTGCCTGAGCCATGGGCTGATGTCGGGCTGCCCAAACTCCTTTGCTTACCAAAAGTGATACCTGTAGAGGGGTTCCGTCCTTTTCGAGAATTCCGTCTCCATCCGAATCTATCCACCCAGCTTCCAAGAGCAGAGTCTTTGCCTTTTCTAGATTAGGAGAATATGTTTCAAGGGCTGGGTTAGAGTACATCATTACAGGAGAATAGGGTCTGCCTTTTGCGGCTTTTCCAATGCCTTCTAGAATCTCTAAACTAATCAGCTCAGTATCTATTGCAAAGGCAACACTTTGCCTGATTTCCTTTTCATTGAAAGGAGCTTTTTTGCAATTAAATTGCAAAAAGTCGGTGAAGGTAGTAAGTTTTCTATAAACGTCAATACCTTCTTTTTCCTCAAGCCTTGAGACCTCGTATTCCGGAACTTTGAGGATTAGGTCCACTTCCCCGGTTTCAAGGGCCATAACCCTTGTGGAAGCTTCGGGAATCACTTTAAAGATGATTTTTTCAAGGCTAGGAGTTTGCCCATGATAGGCTTCATTGCGCAAAAGAACGATTTTTTGATCTTTGAGCTGGTTTTCGAATTTGAAAGGCCCGGTTCCAACAGGTTTTTCAAAATTTCCTTCAGGATCAAGGCAACTTGGCCCCATGATTGGCCAGGCGACGTGAGTCAGGTAAGATGGCAAAGGCATGGGTTTTTTCAGCACGAACTTGACAGTCAGAGGCCCTAGGGCTTCTACACTCTCAATGGGGCGGAGCACAGCTTGCCTTACATAGGCCTGCTTGTTATAGGAAAAAACAACCGCCTCCGCTTCAAATGGAGTTCCGTCATGGAACTGGACTCCTTTCTTAAGATGGAAAATCCAAGTTTTGCCATCGTCAGGTGTTTCCCAGGATTCGGCAAGCCCTGGTACAATTTGCATGTCCGGATCAAGCCTTACAAGCGTTTCATAAACCTGAGACCAGACAAAACGGCCGTCTCCATCAGGGAATTTATCTAGGTACCAGTTGTTGACATCTGTGCTAATTCCTACAGTCAGAGTTTGAGAAGAAATATCGCTATCTGCACCTTCTGCGCTTCCATCCTTGTTGGCTCCAATACAGGCACTGGCACTGATTATGGCCAGCAGCAGGCAAAATGTTATACAGAGTTTGAGTTTTTTATGCGTGTAAAAACCCCCATTTCAAAGCCTGGGTTTTATGTATAAGTTCTTCTATATTCGAACGGTTTATATTTATTAGGAATTTAATTCGGGAATTGTATGAATTTTCAAAACTATTGTAATATTCGATTTGATAAAAACGTTTTGATATTTTACTAGCCTTTTAAGATAGGGAAGGGTTTTTTGAGATTTTTAAAGTTCGAAAAAATAAAAAAAGAAGATGAGCTAAAAATGCTTAAACGAAATTCGAACTTAATCAAAACGAGCAGGAAATCTTAAAACTGATTAAAGAAAGCAGTTTAAAAAAGGGTTGTAAGCTTAAAAAATGTAGAAGCTCAGGAAAAAGAAGCTAAATTAGCTAAGCTCTTAGAAACCCGCATCAACATAATCAACAGGTCTTTTGAAAACAGCTCTTCTTATTCCGTTTTCATCCATTTCATCTGCAAACTTGATCAGTTCCCAGCCTTCAATTCCCAGGTTATTGAGGTCCTCTTTTGTTTTCGACAGATCACTGAATCTAAGGGCTTTTATATCATATTCCCAGACATTCATTCACCAGCATCTCCAGTAAAATTGGGTAATATTATTCTATATATTAACAGAGGATACCTGCTATATGTAACTTTTTAAAAATCGAATTTGTATAAGAATCAAGTATATTTGATCTCGAAGCTCAGTCTAAGAGTTTAAACCCCTAAACGGAGAACTAATCCCAAGTAAGAATAAATTATATAATGTATGAAAAAATTGCTCCCCTCTTTTTTTAAATGTAGAGAAGAGATTCTCGCTTGCTCTTTCAAAAAATCTAAACTAGGTTAGGAGAGTAAGTGAACTACCCCTGAGCTGAAGACTCAGGGGTTTTAACGCTGAGTTCTATAAAAGGTTCCGCGCTCAGAAGTATTTTCACGGAGAGCAGCGTATATTTATATATTGCATCTATTATAAAATTAGTGTTAAATCCAATTTCCTTTAAAATTCTTATCATTCCAAGGACTTAAGGTTTTAAGGTTTTAAGGTTTTAAGGTTTTAAGGTTTAAGATTTAAGATTTAAGATTGAAGTTTTAAGATTGAAAAACCAATAAGAGCTCATAAACTCCAGTGTGTTCGCCATGCCAAAGAAAAACAACGCTTTTAGATCAATAGCCTCAAACAGGTTTCAATGTAAACAAGCCTCAGGGAACTTGCAAAAATCATCGAAAGAAGGGAAAAATAGCGGCTCCTGCTCAATTAAAAACTCAAACTGCGAGCACAGCAGCCGTTTTGGGGACTCCTTTTCTAAAAGGAAGCACAATCTTTCCGGAAAAAGCAGTCAAAAAAAGACCCGCAATAGTTGCAGCCACAGTAGTTCTAACCCTAATTCTCGCAACTACAAAAATCGCAACTACAAAAGTCGTACCCCCAATGCTTGCAAGCATAAGGCTTCAGGCAAACAAAATCCCTCCCACAGACTCGAATACGAGGATAACCTTATATTCTGGTGCAAAACTTGCAATCTTCCTCTTATAGGAAAAGAATGTGGCCTTTGCGGAAAACCTGGGGAGAGGCTTTACCTTTCCCAGCCAGCCGATGTCAGGTTCTGTTCTCCTTATGAACGAAAGATCTTAGCCCAGGAACTTATGTCCAATTTCGGCTGCGAGCCTTTGGGAAAACGCATAGTTCTCCTTAATAAAATACCAGGAGAAGATAAAACTGACGAAGTTCTGGTAGATGGGTTTGTTTTTGGAATTTTGCGCTTTGAACTTGCAAAGCTGGATTATACCTTTGAGCCCTCTCTTGCAGGAGCTCAAATCCTGCTTGAGCAGACCGAAAAGAAACGGGTTTGTCTTGGGAAAACAAAGAAGCATCTGAATGGCAAAAACATCGGTCCAGAGCTTATAAATTCCTTTTCTTCGGACATAAAGAAAGGGGATTATGTGCTTGTTTCTGCAGGCCGGTTAAAAGGCTACGGTGTATCTTATATTGAGGCTTTGGATTTTGGCTCAAAAAAAGAGTTGGGTCTTCCTGAAAAAATTCTTAGGATTAGAAAAATTGAAAGCGGAAAGTCCACTCTTGCTTCCAAAACCCCGGATCTTCAAGCTTGTATTGAAGCAAATCGGAAACAGCTTCAGACCCTTGGGAAAAATGCTATCAATACAATTCGGGGAATCGCAAATCAAAAAGAGCACAGAAAACTTCCGGTTTATGTCTCTTTCAGTGGAGGAAAAGATAGCCTTGTGGCCTTAGACTTGACAAAAGCCGCTCTGAAGCAGAGAAAATTTAAGGCTTTTTTCCTGAATACGGGGCTTGAGTTTCCAGAAACTCTTGATTTTGCACGAAAATTCTGTAGGAAAAGCGAGGTTTCCTATGAAGAGAAGGATGCAGGAGGCGCTTTCTGGGCTAATGTTGAAAAATTTGGGCCTCCTGCAAAAGACTTTAGGTGGTGCTGTAAGGTCTGTAAACTGGCTTCAGCAGGCAATTTTGAAGAGGAAGGGAAGGAAAAGGATAGAGATATAAAAAGGGGACGGGAGGAAGAAAAGGAGAGGAATAAAGAAAAGGGAAAGGAAGGGAAAAATTCAAACATTAGACACAAAAACGAAAATCCGAACGGAATTTCTTACCTGACCATTGACGGGAAAAGAAAGCACGAATCCTTTTCAAGAGCCGGAATTGCGGCTAGTGAAAAAAATCCTTTTGTGCCTTCCCAGCTCAATATCTTTCCTCTTCGGGATTGGCGGGCTCTTGAAGTCTGGCTCTATATTCACTGGCGAAAACTTCCCTATAACCCTCTCTATGACCAGGGGTTTGAAAGAGTGGGATGCTGGCTTTGTCCTGCGGCTCTGGCTGCGGAATACGAGCGAGTAAAAGTGCTTCATCCTGCAATGTATGCAAAATGGAATACTTTTCTTCTGAAATGGGCAAAAAAGCAAGGGCTTTCGGATAAATTTATTGAATATGGCTTCTGGCGCTGGAAAGAGCTTCCCCCAAAAATGCTCAAACTTGCAAAAGAACTTGGAATTAATGTCCGCCCTGAAGTTTCTGAAGAAGAGTTCGAGCTTGAGGTCACAGGTGGAATTTCCCCCTGCAAAGCTGGAGGCTTCAGCGTGGAGGCTGGACTCAAGGGAATCCGGGTTGCAGAGGCTACTGAATTTCTGAATATAGTAGGCAAATGCATTTTCTCTGAAGAATTGGGAATGCTGCTCGTAAAGACCGATAAGGGTACAGCCAAATTTTTCTCAAATGGAAATCTGCTGGTAAGTTCAGAGACAAAAGAAAAAGCCTTGGGTCTTTTTAGGGAGATTGCAAAACAGCTTCTAAGATTCTCCCGCTGCACAAGTTGCGGGATCTGTGTAAAAACCTGCCCTGTGGGAGCAATTTCGCTTGAGGCACAAGGAGTGCACATTATGGATAACTGCATAAGGTGTGGAAAATGTACGGAATCCTGCGTCGTGACGAAGTATTTTGATAAGCTTCTTCCAAATCTGGATGAAAAATTACAAATTTGAAGCCTTTAATGAAGCCTCCAATAAGAAAATGAAAAGAGAATAAAACCCAAAATTTATTAAAATGCAATTCGAAAAAAGCAAAACGCATTAAAAAGACAAAACGTCTTAATAAAGCAAAAGAGTGGAAAAGGAAAGTAGCTTTTCTTATTTCCCTTTTCCTTTATTTTTTATTTTTTTATTGAGAAGTTTAAGCCCTCAGGCGCAGTGGATATACTTGTCTACAAGCGCCTTAATCTCTTCATTTTTGCCGTAGAGTTTTTCACTGAGCTGGTAGTCATCAAAAGCCTTGAGTTCGGCTGCGATCCCTTCGAGCATACCCTCGGTAAAGACATCATACTGCATGAAAATTGCTTTCTGAGCCATAAGAGCTTCTGCAGATTCCCAGCAGGAAGCAGGGAGATGATCAAGCTTTTCAAGCGTCTCCTTGTTCTTTTCATCAAAGATATTCTTGCTGCTTACATAGAGCTCTTCTGCACGTTCGAGGCCGTTTTCCATTTCAAGCCCATAGCGCGCACCTATACAGATGGCTGCAAGGAGGCCATAGATATCTGCAGAACCGTCAGCTGCACGGAACTCGTAGGTCTGCTTGCCAGAGTAGTCCTTGAGAGCTTCGGAATAGTTCGGATTTGCTTTTTTGATCATTGCACTGGCATCTCCAGACCAACCAAGCGGGACACGGATAAGAGCGGAACGGTTCCTATCTCCCCAGCAGATATTTGTTGGCGCTTCCTGGTGAGGCACAAGTCTGAGGTAGGAGGTGGGCACCTTGTTTCCAAAGGCGGTGATTCCTGAGGCAACTTCAAGAACTCCTGCGATAACCTTCTTTGCAGGCTCCGAAAGCTTTCCGTTCTCGACCATAACAGGCTTGCCGTCTTTTGTAAGCTTCATGTGGATGTGAAGCCCGGTTCCAGCCTTTCCGACTGTGATCTTAGGCGCGTAGGTAATCCTGACCCCATACTGCTGGCCGATCATCCTGAGCATCCATTTTGCAATAATGAGCTGATCTGCAGAGGCCTCAATGTCAGTGGTCTCAAATTCGATTTCGTTCTGCTCATAGTAGTACTCATCATCTGAGAAGTTTCCGACTTCAGAGTGACCATATTTGATAAGCCCTCCGGCCTGGGCAATTGCAAGTAAGGCATCCTTTCTGAGCTGGCCAAACTTGGTAAAGGGCCCGTCTTCATGATAGCCTCGCTGATCTTCTGTGGGAAAACCAGTGTCAATTTCGTCCTTTTTACAGATAACGTAGTACTCAAGTTCCCCCATTGTCTGAAGGTCATACCCAGTTTTTTCGTTAAGGAGCCTGCGGGCTTTCCTCAAAACATTTGCAGGAGAGCTTGCAAGGGGCTGGCCGTCCTTGTCAAAGTAAGCGCAGAGAATGTCAAGAGTTGGGATTTCTTCAAAAGGATTTACAAAAGCGGTGCGGTATTTAGGTACAACATAAAGGTCGCTTGACCCGGCTTCAATATAGGAAAAAAGACTTGAGCCGTCCACTCTTTCTCCGGTGGAAAGGAGGGTGTCAAGGTGCTCTTCGCTGGTGATTACGAA
This sequence comes from Methanosarcinaceae archaeon, assembly GCA_028684695.1. Taxonomy (GTDB): domain Archaea; phylum Halobacteriota; class Methanosarcinia; order Methanosarcinales; family Methanosarcinaceae; genus JAQVBP01. The sequence goes on from JAQUFK010000001.1 coordinate 34,851, forward strand.
ATTGAGGGCCTTAAGCCTGCCATCTCCGCCAACATAGCGGAAGTTGATCATCTTGATGCCGTTTTCCTTTACGTACTTGATGATGTCTTCTTTTGTGAATTCGTTTGCTGGCTTCTTGAGGTACTGTACCAGTTTATTTGGATTCAGATCGATAGCCGATGATTTCATTGTTTATCCCTTCGTAATAAGTTTAAATGTTACGGTATTTTATCCAATTTCAATAAGTTTGATTTTTAGAGGTACTTCCTCAGGCCCCTCAAAGGGTTCCCATGTTGGCCGTTTATCACCAATCATAGCCTGACAGGAAGTAGTTAACTGGCTGGCACCTATATAAAGGTTCCGTAGCAGCTCTTCCAAAGATTCCAAAGCTTATTTCAAAAGCCTTAGAAAAAGGAAAAACAAGAAGATCATAAATGTACACACAAGTCTCAAAATTGCCATCGATATACATCAAAAGTTCAAAGGGAATCCCAATATTTATATAATACAATTTCATAAAAAGAGTTGAGGGTAAGTTAATAGGAAAAGGGTCTTTTTTTCGTTAACCGATTTGTGAAAAATCCCAACATGCAATACATTATCCCAACAATTCCAAAGTACGTAATCCCAACAAATTTCAACGTACAAAATCCCAACAGATATTTCCAACAAATTCCAACGGTTATCCCAATTCCCCTATTCCTTCCCTTACCCACATAAAAAGCTAAAGCTCCTTACATAAAAAGCTAAAGCTCCTTTTTTCTGCTATCCCCTATAATTTTATGGCACTGTTTTTTCCATATCCCTTTATTTTCCCATTTCGTTTTTCCCTACAATTATTTCCATTTTCCTTATTCTCAGAAACTCATTTTTGACTTCCTTACTATTAAAAAAATACAAAGTTATAAAAATAAACTTGTAAAGAATATCAATGCACTTAAGTATCATAATTTATAATTAAGGACCTTTTACTGAATGAATTTAAGCTCGAAAGCTAAAGCTTTCAGGCAGCCTTTCTCAAAAAATCCAAATTATTTACGGATAATCTTTCTCAAAATATTCTTGGATTTTATTGAATAGATTTGGCTCAACTTCCCTTGGTTCAACTTCCTTTAGATATTTTTGGATTTTCCCAATTCTCCGAATTTTCAAATTTCTGGTTATTCAAAGGATTTGCTATCATGTTACTTAAAACAAGAATTGAAGAATTATGTACCCTCGTTCAAAAAGCCCTTACTCAAACAAATACGGTATTCGGAACAGTAATTGATACCTTAAACTCCGATACTGTAATCGCTCATCTAAACGGAATTGATGGGTTTGTCTGGGGGCCTCCTCTTTTACTCCTCCTTATTGGAACTGGAATTTACCTAAGCTTGCGCCTAAAACTAATCCAGATCTTCAGGTTGCCCCTAGCCCTTAAAAATGTACTTAGCTCCCGCAAAATTGACAAGCGGGCCGAAGGAGATATCTCCAGTTTTGCGGCTCTTTGCACTGCGCTTTCAGCCACAATAGGAACCGGAAATATCGTAGGGGTTGCAACCGCCCTTGCTAAAGGAGGGCCTGGGGCTCTTTTTTGGATGTGGCTTGCAGCCTTTTTCGGGATGGCAACCAAATATTCCGAAGCTCTGCTTGCTGTTAAGTATAGAACCACGGATGCCAATGGTCAGATTTCCGGAGGGCCCATGTACTATATCAAAAACGGGCTTGCAGACAAAAGCTATAGTGGAATCCTAGCTAAACTTTTTGCATTTTTCGGAATCTGTGCAGCCTGTTTGGGAGTGGGCACTTTTACCCAAGTAAACGCAATCGTAAGTTCCGTGGAAGCCACTTTTGGAATTCCGGGGATGAATACGGCAATCGTTTTGGCTTTTTTTGTAGCTCTTGTAACCATAGGAGGGATTAAAAGCATCTCAAAAGTCGCTCAGTTTATGGTTCCCGTCATGGCAGTTGCCTATGTGTTTGGCTGCCTTTTAGTAATAGGCCTTAACCTCGAAAAACTTCCTTCTGCTCTTTGCCTTATTCTAAAAAGTGCTTTTACCCCAACTGCAGCCTCAGGCGGTTTCCTTGGAGCGGGCGTAATGCTTGCCATTCAGATGGGAATTGCACGCGGGATTTTCTCAAACGAATCCGGACTTGGAAGCTCTCCGATTGCAGCTGCGGCTGCAAAGGTAAAGGAACCTGCAAAACAGGGTTTAATCTCTATGACCGGAACTTTCTTTGATACGATAGTCATCTGTACCATGACCGGGCTTACCCTTATCCTTAGCGGAACCTGGACAAAAGGAGCAAGCGAAGCTGCTCACATGACCAGTGCAGCTTTTTCAGAAGCTCTTTCTAGCACTGGGGCCTATATTGTAACCGTAGGCCTAATTTTTTTTGCCTTTACAACTATTCTTGGCTGGAACTACTACGGCGAACGCTGTATTGAATACCTAGTCGGTGTAAAAGCAATTTTGCCCTACAAAGTTGTCTATGTCCTTTTGGTAGCTGCTGGAGGCTTTCTCTCAATTGAAGCCGTTTGGATTATTGCCGATGTTTTCAACGGGCTTATGGCTTTTCCAAATCTAGTTGCGCTTCTGGCTCTGTCAGGCGTTGTTGTTGCGGAAACTGAGAAGTATTTAAAGAACCTTGAATCAAAAACTCTAGAAAGCAACCCTTCCGATAATATATATGGAAAAAAGGCTGAAGGCCCTTAAGAAAAGGGCTGAGGCAAACTCAAGCAAAACTAAAGTCTTCTTTCGGATGGAAAAATAAAAAGAAGCTTTTGCAATTGTGGATGTAGTTTTTGAGGCTTTCGGAAAAGCGCTTAAGAGGGATTCAGAAAAGCTAAATTTCCTGCTCAAGCGAGGAGCTTTGCTTTGTTTGTGCAGGTGGGGTTTAGAAAATATAATGAAGCTTTCATATGTTATACAAAGCTTCTCAAGCTTTATCCGGAAATCTTCAAGCTTCCATAAACGTATATATGGGCTTGTGCAATTCTTATATCTATGAAAAGCCGTGAATCTGAAGCTTCAATTCCTCAAACCCCGCCTGCACAAACAAAGCAAAACTCAAGAGCCGCTTCAACTGTGGATTCTTCTTTTATCTCTGCTTCTAGCAGGCCTTCCTATGAAGCAGCTGCCTTTTTAAAACCGCACCTTGAACAGTTTCAAGGAGTTTTACCGGATCTGAATCGAAGACTTTCTTCCGAAAGGGAACTAGGCCTTTCGCCTACAGGGCTAGCCCGACTCAGTCCAGAGGCTCATCCAAGACTTTTTACTACTAATCCGGAAGGCCTTTCTTTTCCCATTCTGCCCTCTGGAGTTAAAATCCAGCCCAAAGTCCCTAAAAGAACTCGCTTTGAAGTAGAAACTGGTCTTTCAGCTCCTTCACTTCTGGAAAAGTTTGACAGGGCTTTCGGGCTTGAAGCTGATCTTGGAATCTGTTCTATAGGAAGCCGGTTTTTTAAAGCCCGAGCAGATAAAGGAGAAAAAGAAAGCCAAGGAGAAAAGAGCTGAAAAAATCCTAGGATATGACAAGATAAAGGGAAGGGGACCTTAAGTTTGGGAGGGAATAATGCTTTTCCTTTACCTCTTTTTCCATTGCCAAGGGCAAAAACCCTTTTCCAAAGGGTTTTTGAGGGTTCCTCTAAATGATTCAGATTCGTGTTTATTCGTGAAGGGGAAGCATCTTTAGAATCAGGTTCATTTTTTAGATTTGTTTAAGTTTTTATAGTTTTGTTGTAATATTAAATATCACATATTTAATCTCAAACAGATTATTTCTAATCACTAACAGGGAGAGCTTTTATGAAGTTATGGGAGTATGATTCAAGAAGAATTCATGCAGTTCACATGCCGCAGCAAATGAATGACCTTGAAAAAATTGGAAATGAAGGGTGGGAGCTTATTTTTATAAAGGACGATCTGGATGAGGAAGGGACAGCGACTGCGATTTTTAAGCGGGAAAAACTATAAAAGTAGATAAGCTGAAAAATTTCAGACCTTAAACTGATATTTACTAGCTTTAACTCTTATAGAACTCAGCGTAAAACCCCTGAGTCTTTAGCTCAGGGGATATAAGCGTCAACTTACCCCTGATTCCGTATGTAATATACTGCTGCCTTTTTGATAACATTTCCTATAGAAGAAACGA
>JAQUFK010000068.1 GCA_028684695.1 Methanosarcinaceae archaeon
GAGGCGGCCTCGGCAACCAACGCCCGGCTGCGCATTCTGGTCAACGACCGGCCGGTGCAGGACGCGATGATCCGCCACGCCGTTGGCGAGGGGTTGCAGGGCTTTCTGATGAAGGGCTATCATGGAAAGCAGAAGGAGCCAAAAGCCAATATTAATCAAAAATAACCTTTCGAATTATAACCTATTTTATTTTTTTGAATATATAAGCGTCAAGATCGTTGCTATCCAATACCTAAAGCTAAAAGTTTATAAATTTAATTTGAGAATTTTTAAGAAAAACCAGAGTTTGAATCAAGTTTCTCCTATAATTATTGTTTTAGGCCAGTGGCTTCAAAATAAGCTTCTTCCAAAGACAGAGAATTTTCCATAAGCTTGAAAACCCGACCTCCGCATTCAACAATTAATCTGTTAATTTCCGGTTTTACATCCTTCCGGGAGTTTACAGAAATTTCCAAAAGGTCTCTGGCTTTCAATTCGGTTTTGATTACAAATTTCTGAGCTTCAATTAAAGAAATTATTTCCGAAGATAAATTATAGACCCCGACTGTAATAAGCCCCCCGGCTTCAAGGTGGCGTAATTTTTCAATTGTGCTCTCCGCAACAAGCTTGCCTTTATCCAGAATTCCTATGTGAGTGCAGCTTTCCTGAACCTCTAATAGTTTATGAGAGGAAAGGAATATCGTGATTCCTTTATTCCCGCATTCTTTTAAAATTTGCCGGATTTGTCGGGCTCCAAGAGGATCAAGCCCATTTGTGGGTTCGTCAAGAATCAGGATTTTCGGCTCATTCAAAAGCGCTTGGGCAATTCCCAATCGGGTTTTCATGCCATGGGAAAAAGAACCCACTTTTTTGAGCCTCTCAGTTGCTAATCCAACTCTGGACAATAAAAGCTGAGCTTGCTTTCGGCTTGCTTTTTTATTCAGGCCTTTTAAGCGACCGTAATAAAGCATATGGCTCAGAGCCGTACGCTCAGCATAAAATCCGGAATCCTGAGGAACCAGCCCCAAAAGCTCTTTTATTTTTTCGGATTCAGAAGCCATGTCCAGCCCTTCTACAAAAATCTGGCCTTGGGTAGGGCTTGAAAGCCCGGATAATAATTTGATAGTAGTTGTTTTTCCGGCTCCATTCTGGCCCAAAAAACCATAGATACTCCCTTTTTCAACATTAAGAGAAAGATCTTTTAAGACTAGGTGAGAACCGTATTTTTTGCAGAGGTTTTTGGTAGAGAGAGCAATTGGAATTAAAGATCCCTCCTTTTCATAGCAAACAGGCTTAGGGATAAAAAAGATAGGGTATACAAGAAAAGGAAGAAAAGATTTTTGAAAAAGCCAGTGAATTCGGTTTTAATCTGGCTTTCCTTAAGTATTTTGAGATTATCAATTCCATAAGAATAAGGGCTCAAATATTTAAGCAAACTCTCGCCTCCTTGCAAATAAAAGTATATTAATATTCCGAGAAAGACTAGGGACATGACAAAAGAAATTTTGTTGTTTGCAGAAAGAGTTGAAATAAATAAAAAAATACTGATGAAGGATCCAAGATAAAAAAGCGAACCAAGCCAGAAGAAAAAGATTTTTTCAAATTGAATTGCATTGTCTGCGAAATACTGATAAATTAAACATATAAATGCAATCCCTGAGAGAACAATAGTAAACCCTAAAAAAAGAGACACCCCCTTCCCTAAGATAAAAGAAGATCGCTGCACCTTGGAAATAATGTACCGTATCGATCCGGTTTCAATTTCACTACTTATGCTATCAAAAGCTATTATCAAAACAAAAAAAGGGCCAAGGGCCAAGACCAGCAGATATGAAATCAAGGAATAGGGAACTCCTTCAAACTTAAGGAAGAAAAATGAATAGAGAGTATAAATTTTGGTGCCATATTTTATTGCAATTAAAGAAAGAAAAATAAATATTCCCCCAAAGAACCAGGAATATCTACTTTTGGAACTTTGAAAGAGCTCATCTTCCAGAATAGTGCGTATTTCCAAAAAATTCATTTTTTTCAGCTCTGTTTATTAAGTATATTGAAACTCACAAAAGCTCCGAAGGTTCCTATTATTGAATTGATCAGTGTCCGGAGAAGGACGTACCCAAGAAAGAAAGGTAAAAGAATATCTCCTTCTTGTAAGACAAGCTTTCCATCCTCAGTAAATAAAAATAATAAAGTAAAAGCTAGGAGATGGGATACACATACTGAAAAAAAAGCATATCTCAGGGGATGTTTATCGATAGTTTTGCCAATAAACAACCCTATAAGAATTGCACCTAGAATCCCTCCCTCAGTAAAACTAACCGAGAAAAATTCAAATAATCCGAATAATCCAAGCCCGATGCCCACTCCTATTAATAATATATTTCTGGTTTTCATAAACTTACACCAAAATTTTCAAAAAATATTGGATTTGGAACATTGGATAAATTAAGAATTTTACATAAGGAGAAACATTGTATACTACTTTACAGGCAGTGTATAAATAATTACTTAAAAAATAGAAATTTTGAGCGTTCTGAAAAAAAAGGGGAAAGCTTACGAAAAAACTTTGGCAAGCGAAACAATTGAATAATTAAAGACATGACCTTTGAACAGATATTCAGAAGTGAACTACCCCTGAGCTAAAGACTCAGGGGTTTTACGCTGAGTTTTACAAAAATGCCAGAAGTTCTTTTGCCCCCTCAAGTGTCATTTTTTCAACCCTGGGTTTAAAGGTTTTCGGATCCAGCATTTTTGCCTTGACTCCTGCCGGAAGCTCAAACTAAAAAAGAAACCTATTTAAATTATTCAAGAAATCGGGCTGAATTACTCAGAACCTTTTTTGCCTGTTCTTTTGAAAGTCCTGCCCCGATTGCGAGTTTCAGAGCTGTTTCGTCATTTATAAGATCCTCAGGACCGTGGGCGTCAGTATCAACAACAAGCCTTGCTCCAAGTTCGAGTCCAAGCTTTGCAACGTGCCCATTTGCTCGATTGTGCCCATTTCTTGCTGTGATTTCAAGACAGACCTCGTTTTTGCTTGCAGCCTCAACCTCTTCTGGAGAGATTAAGCCTGGATGAGCCAAAATATCCACGTCTTCGCAATTTGCGGCTGCAGCGTTTGTACCTGGAGCTACAGGCTCTGCAAGGGTTTCGCCATGCACAACCACAATTTCGGCCCCTAGGGTTTTTGCTTTGCGAGCCAGAGGAGCAATCTTTCGAGGAGGAACATGAGTAAGTTCGACTCCAGAAAGAACTTTGATATCCCAGTCCTCTTCAAGGTATTTGGCTTTCTTTGAGCCCTCAAGGAGGAACTCAAGGTTTGAAAAATCTGCATGGTCAGTAATTGCTATGGCTTCATAGCCATTCACAACAGCGCGGCGGACAAGTTCGCTGGGGATTAATTCCCCGTCACTAAAAAGACTGTGAGTGTGAAGGTCGATCATGGAAAAATCACCTGTTTTTAGGAAAAAATTATTTTAAGAAAGCTCATTATTATTGCAAGATATTAAGCCCACTTGTTTAAAAATTATTCGACCTGCTCAGAGCTTTCCGCAAGATTACGTTCCACAACATTGGCAAACGCAAAATTGGGTTTTATATCCTCAATCTTTATTCGAACCCTCTCTCCAAGCTCGACCTCCTTTACAAAGACCACAAAGCGCTCGATAAGCACAACTCCATCCCCGTTTGAGCCCAGCTTGTCAATCCTGACCACAAACTCCTCGCCCCTATGGAGAGGAGCCGTTAGAAATTTCTTTCCTATAACGTAAATCTCCGCACTCTGCGCCCTGGAAGCTTTCGGAGAATAAGCCACAGTCCGGACAAAATTGTCTTTTACCTTATTCAAATAGGTCTGGAACATATCACCCTGAAAAACCTTGACCACGAAAATCCCTTTTGGCTTTAAGATCTTTTTTGCGCATTCCAAAGCCGAGCTGGTAAGCTCAATAGAGCGGGCATGATCATAAGGCCAATTTCCGGAAAGATTTGGAGCCGCATCACAAAGGACTACGTCTGCCCCTTCTTCTCCAACGATTTTAATGATTCTTTTAATCGTGGAATCCGCATTAAGATCCCCTCTAAAGGTTTGAACCCCTTCAATAGGCTTTATCCTCTGAAGATCCACACCTAGGACTTTTCCTTTGGAAAGCTCTTTTGCAACCTGCAACCAGCCACCTGGAGCTGCTCCTAAATCCACAACAGAATCCCCATGCTTTATGACATGATGTTTTTCATTAATCTGCTTGAGTTTAAAAGAAGCTCTTGAGCGGTAACCTTTTTCTTTTGCCTGATGATAGTAAAAATCTCGTCTGTCTCTTGCCATGCTGCTCTTTCCCTGCGCTACAAGCTAATATAGCTTGCGCAAAATTCGTTTTTTCGGCTCTTAGGGGTTTATTATATTTTTACAAATATATATTTTATGTTTGAGCATAGAAAAATCAGGAGCTAAAAGCTTCCAATTTTGCATTTCAGAAAAATTTACTGGTTTCGGGGAGGTTTCAATCTATATTTATAAGCTTTTAACATCGTAAGGATCATATGTTTTATGGATATATATTTACCAGTAAAATCAGTAATAAATCAGTAAGAGGAAATGTAAGTAAAGAGGCAGCAGAAGCTTATATAAGGGGAATCAAGACTAAGGTAAGACTTCTCCTTCTAGGCTAAAGCTCCAGGGCTGTACGCTGCGTGCTATAAATCCAGCTAGACCCTTCCTTTTAAAAAAGCCAAGCAAAAACCAAGCAAATGGCAGCTATTCTGAAATATAAATACGTTCCTAAACTATATAGACTCAAAACTTCACTGAATTTGTAGAAAGAGCCTGTAGATTTTTGGAATTTGCTTTGGGGATGAAACAGAATTTGTAGGGCTAGTCGAGCATTATTTTACATAAATTTTATATAATCAAACATTAAATTGCGGATATGAACCATGGAAACTAAGATAAAAAAGATGAAACTCGCTTTTGGAAGCGGGGATTTGGAGCTTGAAATTCCAGAAAAGAATATCTCCGGCATCATTCTCCCTTCGGAACCCGAGACTAAAGAGGATGCGGAGACTCTTATAAAAGCAGCTCTGAAAAACCCTTTAGGAAGCAAAAGGCTCTCAGAACTCGTAAATCCGGAATCGAAAATCGCAGTCATAGTAAGTGATGTTACCCGGCCCACCCCCAGTGCAAAAATCCTGCCTCCTCTTCTTGAGGAGCTTTATCTTGGCGGGGCAAAACCTGAAAATATAACAATCGTCTTTGCCCTTGGACTTCACAGAAAACAGACCGAAGCCGAATCAAAAAAGCTTGTGGGAAGTGAGATTTACGAAAAAATCCGCTGCATCCAGCATGACACTACCCACTGCAGGCGAATTGGAAAAACGAATCGTGAAACTCCTATAGAGGTTTTAGAAGAAGTACTTGACTCTGATGTGGTTGTAGGCACAGGCGGAATTGAGTTTCACTATTATGCAGGCTATAGCGGAGGAGCAAAATCCATTCTGCCTGGAGTAAGTTCAGAAATTTCCGTGCTTACGAATCACAAACTGATGATTGAAGAAAAAGCAGTTTCAGGAAGGATAGACAGTCCAGTTAGGCAGGACATGGAAGAAGCCGCAGGACTTGCAGGACTTGATTTTATCCTCAATGTTGTGCTTGACAGCAAAAAAGAAATTGTTGCAGCTGTTGCCGGAGACTACATCAAGGCTCACAGGAAAGGCGCAGGGGTAGTAGATGCCATGTATAAGGTAGAAGTAGAGCCTGCTGACGCCGTAATTGTATCCTGCGGAGGCTACCCCAAGGATCTCAATCTCTATCAGGCCAACAAAGCGCTTGATAACGCAACTCAGGCCGTAAAAGAGGGAGGGTCGATCATTCTTGTAGCCGAATGTGCTGAAGGAGTCGGAAACCAAGTCTATGAGTGCTGGAACCGGGAATGTGAAAAACCTGAAGATGCAGTTATGCGTTTCAAAGAATGCTTTGAATTCGGAGGCCACAAAAGCGCAATCGTTGCAAAAGCTGCAATGAAATTCAAACTCTATTTAGTCTCAAAGATGTCTCCGGAAAAAAGCAAAGAAGCTTTCTTTACTCCAATGGAAAACGTAAAAGAAGCCTTAAATGCGATCCTTTCTGAAAATCCGGATGCAAAAATCCATATCATGCCTCATGGAGGGCAAACGCTTCCGGTAAGAAAAACAGATTAAAAAACAAATTATTATAAAAAGAAAGGGGAAAATTCAAAGCTTCTACTTCCCCTTTTTTTCAGCCCGAAAGTTCAGAGTTCGGAGCCACTTTTTTTCTCTTTCATTGAAGAAAGGGTTTTAGGTTTAGGGCTGTTTTCAGCTGCAGGGCTGAGACTGTAGCATTTATCCAGAAACTCTTTTGAAGGAGCTTTTGTTTTAAGGCTTACAATAATTGCAACCAAAAAAGCCAGAGGAGTTGCAACCAAAATCGGATCTACAAGGGTCCAGGTGCCGGAAAGTAAAGTAGCTTTTCCAAAAATTGCCTTGCAGATTCCAAGAGGAACCGCTTCTTTTGCATGAACAAAGGTTAGCCAAAACAGGCTTCCAAATGTTCCAGTCACAAGGCTTGCAAGCGCTCCTGCCCGGCTAATCCGCTTCCAGAAAAGAGCTCCCATGTAGATTGGCAAAAATGCCGAAGTACAAAGTCCCATAAACATTGCAGTTGCCCGGGCAATTATGCTTTCCGGAAGAATATAGGCTAGTCCGACTGAGATCAGAATGGTAAAGCCTATTCCGAATCTTGTGGCATGGATTGTAGAACCTCCAGCTTTGCCTTTTTTTAGGCCTTCCTGATAAAAGTCATGTCCAAGGGCTGTACCCATTGAATGAAATTGGGCTCCGGCAGTAGACATAGCAGCCGAAAGCAGGCTTAACATAAAGAAGAGTACAAAAAGCTCGGGCATAGCTTGATTCAGATATTCAGGAATTATTAAATCGGTATTTCCTCCGACCACTTCAAGAGCCGTCATGCCTGTAGTCCGGAAAAAGTAAACATTTGAAAGAGCCCCTACGACGTAAGCTACTCCTGCCATCATAAGAATAAAGGGGCCGCCTACAAGAACTGCCTGTTTAAGGGAGCGATCATCCTTGACTGTCATAAAACGGACCGCAAGCTGAGGCTGGGCAAGCACTCCAATTCCCACCCCTAAGAAAAGAGTCGAGACCATAGTCCACCAAAGCTGGGAGCCAAAAACCGGCATCGAAGTCCAGCCCTGATGCCCAAGGTCAGAGAGAGCCTGGGGGACTAAGGGAGCCATATCAGTCAGAGCTTGGTGAGCGCCTACGATTCCTCCGAGTTTTATATAGGTAAAGCTGAGCAGAAAAGCCATCCCCAGGAACATGAGGCTGCCCTGAAAAGCGTCTACATACATAACGGAGAGCAGACCCCCTTTTATTACGTAGGAAGCGATGATGAGCGTAAAGATCAAAAGAGCTAGATTGTAATTGATTCCGAGAATGGTTTCAAGAAACCTTGCAGCGCCAATAAGCACACTGCTTGCGTAAAGAGGCATGAAGATTCCAATCAAAAGGCCAGAAAAACTCTGGATAAAACGGGATTCAAACCGCCTTCCAAGAAATTCAGGAAAGGTAACCGCTCCGAGGTTCAGCCCCATGCGCCTGGTTTTTGGTCCGAAAAAGACGAAGGCTATGAAGATTCCAATAAAAATATTCAGGAAAACAAGCCATAAAAGCCCCATTCCAAGGGAGGCAGCTACCCCTCCAAAACCTATGATCGCCGAGGTGCTTATAAAAGCCGCCCCGTAGGAAAGAGCCATGATTGCAGGATGTGCCTTTCTACCCGCAAGCATATACCCTTCGGTTTGAGAGCTTTTTTTATAGCCTAAGCGGGCAAGGTAAAAGATACATACAAGGTAGATTAAAACCAGAAATAAAAGAGCAGAAGTATTAACAGCCATAGGAGATCATTCACTTTGTTTTTTAAGAGGCTTCTCAGGGTTTTAAAGCCTTAGCAGAGCTTTTCTAAAACTTTGATCCGGCCAATTTATGAGAAAAAAATCATTCCTGAAGAGCTGAGACAGGCGAGCTGTTCTTTAATACTTGTTTTTCTTCTTTCCAGTTCAATGCGCCGTAAATAACGCATCCAAGAGCGCTTAATACGCAAGAAACATATGCAAGCCAAACCTGCGGATCCTCAATTCCGAGCATTTTCAACACCTATTTGATAATTGTTATCATGATACTTGCTAGCATAGATCACATAGGCGAGGGAGTATATATAGATATTGTTTTTCAAACTAGAATCTCTTTTTTACAAACCTTCCTGTAAATAGATAATCTAGTTCTCATATATATCGAAAGATCGTTAGTATAATAAGATATAGTTGTTATCCAAAAGCTCATTCATATTACTAACCAATCTAATTTGGTTAACCAATATTCATAATGCATTCATATTTATGATAGGATTTTAAAAAAGAGATGGTTTGGTCTATGAAAAGAACGGGAATTATTATCCTTGCTTTAATGCTTGTTACTACTGTATTCAGTTTGCCTGGTGCAGCGCAGGAAGCTCCTGCCGCAATAATTACGGAAATTGAAGAAAACGCTAAAGAACTCTCGACTATAGCCGAAAACATCCACGATGAAACAGAATATATTGCGGATGATGAGAGCTTGGAGGAGGCTTTAAGGGCTAAAGGAGAAGAAGTGCATCTTTCTTCTCATAACATTAGCCACTGCGCCGAAACTCTCCTTAGAAGCGTAGAAACTCTTAACGAACTAGCTGCCGACCCCGAAGCAAATGCGGCTGCTCTTGAAGCCGAACTTATTAAGCTTGAGGAAAGTACTGAGGAATGTGCAGGAGTTATCGAGGTAAAAAGTAGCTTGGTCCACGAACTTCAAAGCGAAGTTCCAGAGACTCATAGCGAGTACGCAGACAATATCCATAATGAGTTCCATACTGCAGAAACAATAATAAGAGAGCTTAAGAAAAGTAGCGGAGCACTTAAAACCTCTCTTGGGATTGATAAAACCGCTGCAGCACCTGTAGAGGGGGCAGTTTCAACGTCTCTTGCCTCCCTTGAAGAAAACGCCAACCTGCTGCTTGAAGAGGCTGGGAAGGTCCACGATGAAACCGAGTACATTGCAGATGACGAAGCACTTTCGGAGGAAATCCGGGCCGTAGGCGAAGAGATTCATCTCTCTTCTCATGATCTAAAGCACTGTGCAGATGCCGTTCTCGAACATGTAGAAACCCTCAGAGGACTTGTAGGAGACAGCAAAGCTAACAAAGCTGCAATTGAGGAAGAAATCAAGCTTATGAACTCAAATCTTACGGCCTGCACCGAAGTTATCAGCTCAAAACATGACAAACTCCATGAACTCACAGGCGTGGTCCCTGAAACACATACCGAATATGCAGACAACATCCATGACTATTATCATGAAGCCGAATACCTTGTCGCCGACCTTCAGGAAAATGTAAATGAACTTCAGAATGCAATTGAAAACCCTACATCTAAAACCCCTGCCGGAGTAAAATCGGCTCCTGAATCTGAAACTCCTGAAACTGAAGAAAAAACCGAAAAGAAAACTCCGGGATTCGGGCTCTGCCTAGCACTTGCAGGCCTTCTTTGCATGGTCTTCGGTGCAAAGAAAATAAAGAAATATTAAATTTAGGGATAAGGGATTTTTTAATTCTTCCCTTATTTTTCTGATTTTTATTTTTAGAAGCTTTTTCTTCCTACAGATTTAAAAATAAAAAAGG
>JAQUFK010000069.1 GCA_028684695.1 Methanosarcinaceae archaeon
ACTTGAAACCATCCCGACCACAATAGCTCCCTGCTCTTTTGCAATTTCGGCAACTACCGGGGCAACTCCTGTGCCAGTCCCGCCCCCAAGCCCTGCAGTTACGAAGACAAGGTCAGCCTCTTTTAAAACTTCTTCAAGAGTACCTCGGGCAAGTTCGGCTGCCTTTTTCCCCATGTCCGGATAACCTCCGGCTCCAAGCCCTCTTGTAAGGGTTTTTCCTACGAGGATTTTTTTGTCGGCTCTAACGTTATCAAGGTGCTGTTTATCTGTGTTTATGCATACAGTTTCAGCCCCTTCGATTCCTATATTATAGAGCCTATTGATGGTGTTGTTTCCGGCGCCCCCGCACCCGACAATCATAATTCTTGGTTGTCCGAACTCCTCAAAATCATCCTCGAAAGCAGCATTTTTCCGGTATTCCTTTTCTTTCTCAGTATATTTCATTGCTTCCTGTACTATAGATTGCAATTCATCCCCTCGGAGGACTATTTATTATTTTGATAGTGAATTCCTTATTCAAACCTTAATTTTTATTAAGGAGTTTTCGTTCATTAACAGGATTTTAGGAAAACTTTGAATCGAATTTCTATCCAATTTATGTTTACCTTATGATGGAGTAATTTTGTTATTTTTTATAAACTGGAACTTGAACGATGTTAAATATTTAAGTTATGCTTGGCTCCATAATTTAAAATGTATGTCTGCTTTATATAGCTCACCCATAAAATATATATGAATCAGCTTTCCGATCATGGTATTATAACTCTCTTCTATATAATTTTAGCAGAATTCATAAAGTATATATACTCAGATCAAGAAACGAATTTATCTACAGTTTTTAGAAGGTAATTACTCCTGGAATTTTAAGAGGAGATAACATCCGATCTCTTTTTTTCATACACTCATTTTTCTTTATTGAGCTCTGCAGGCTACTACATAAGGCTAGGAGTTTCAGACAAATCTAAAATATTTCTTAGCCCCTCTTATTTTTATTGATGCCCATTTTAATAATTATAGTTTTTCGTCCCTTGACTAATTTTTCACCAATACTCTTCTCTTTTATTTATACCGGCTTGAATTCGGGGTATATTCTTTATAAAATATTATAGAATTGGCGCATATTGCAGAGATTGTTCTAGAAAGCTTTCTATATATATTAATCATTATTATTTATAATATTTAATACTCTTCTTTTCTATTTTTTATAAATATTCTCTTGAGGAAGCTTAATTATGCTAGAAAGCTTTAAAGAAAAGAGGAGGCTTATTTCAGCTAAAATATCATTTTTAGCAGATATTTGAATCCATTTTAGAATTCATTTTTTGGATTCTTTTGGAGAATACAAGCAAGCTGGAATAAAGCTCGTATTGCATTAAAGTTTCAGCTTCGGAGTCAAAACTGTGTTAAAAGCGTTTATTTTTGATATGGATGGTGTCCTCGTAGATTCCATGCCTTTCCATGCAGCGGCCTGGAGGCATGCTTTTCAGGAAATGGGTATGGTCATCCAGGATGAGGATATTTATGCGATAGAAGGTTCAAACTCAAGAATGGGACTACCCCTCCTTATAAACAAGGTGGAAAAAGACCCTGATGACTTTGATTTTGAAGAACTTACTAAAAAATATAGACAGGAGTTTCGGAAAAACTTCCAGCTAAGAGCCTTTGAAGGAATGAAAGAATGTTTGAAGGTCCTTAAAAAACGCTTTCTCCTCTGTGTAGTCTCAGGAACGGATCGGGTGATTGTACATGAGATTCTAAACAAACTTTATCCTGGCCTCTTTGATTTTATTGTCAGCGGAGATGATGTAATTCATGGAAAGCCCAATCCTGACCCCTATCTTAAGGCGGTAGAGCTCCTGCAGATTAAAAAAGAAGAATGTGTGGTGATAGAAAATGCAGTTCTTGGAGTTGAAGCTGCAAAGCGGGCCAACCTTTACTGTATAGGAGTTCCAACCTATATTGATCAAAAAGAACTGGACAGGGCCGACCTTATCCTTGAAGACCACAACAAACTTGTAGAACACTTGTTGGACCTTGCCGAATCGGGCAGCTATTTTTAAATAAGCTTTGAAAATGCCCGTAATCTCATTTACCCGAAGAAATATTTTTAAGAGATTTTTAAGAGATTACGGGCGGCTTTTCTGAAAAAAAACTTTCAGAGCAGGCTTTCTTAGAGCAGCTTTTTTAGAGCAGCCTTATGGTTTCAAGGTTTGTAAGGGCTCTTGTTTCAATTTTTAATTTTTTATAGATCGAACTTGCCAGATCCACACAGGCTTTTTCTTCTCCATGTTCAGTAAAGACCCTTTCAGGACGCGGCTGCATTTTTCTTACATAATCCATAAGCTGTCTTCGGTCAGAGTGACCTGAAAAACCGTCTACGATCTGAACATCCATATTCATTTTTACAAGCTCAGTGCTTCCGTTTTTGCCACTCATAGGAATCTCTTTCCAGCCTTTTTGGATTCTCCGACCAAGGGTTCCGTCAGCCTGATACCCTACAAAGACCAGAGTATTTCGAGCATCCTCGGCAAAGGTCTTAAAGTAGTCCATAACAGGTCCCCCGTTCATCATTCCCGAAGTGGAAAGAATTACGCAAGGATGCGGGTTTTCAAGAATATTCTTTCGCATCTCAAAAGAATCGACAGGTCTGAAACATTCAGCAAGGAAAGGATTCTGTCCTTTCTGGAAAATCAGTTTCCGAAGGTCATTGTTCAGGTATTCGGGATGAGTTGCATGGATAGCTGTTGCTTCCCAGATCATTCCGTCCAAATAGACCGGAACATTGGGGATAATGCCTTTTCTTATGGACTCTTCAAGCACAATCATAACTTCCTGACTTCTGCCTACCGCAAAAGCCGGGATAAGCACAAGCCCCCCCCTTTCCGTGGTCTCCTTTACCACTCTTTGCAGGTGTCTTTCCGCATCTTTTAACGAGGGCTGAAATGCATTAGAGTTTCCATATGTAGCTTCCGTAATTACGGTTTCGACCCTTGGGAATCTGTTAACTGCAGGATCAAAAAGGCGAGTCTTTTCGTACTTGTAATCTCCTGTAAAGACTACGTTGTGCAAGCCGTCTCCTATATGGAAATGAGATATTGCAGAGCCTAGGATGTGACCTGCGTTGTGGAAAGTTAACTTGATATCCGGAGCAATGTCAGTTACTTCCTCAAAATCAAGAGGAAGCGTGTGTTTCAGAGTCTTTGCAACCATGCCGGATTCATAAGGGATTTTCTTTCCATCTTTAGCTGCAACATCGATATAGTCGAGCTGAAGCAAAACCATAAGATCTCTTGTAGGAGGGGTGCAATAGACTGGGCCGTTGTAGCCGTATTTGAAAAGCAAAGGCACAAGCCCCTGGTGATCCAGATGAGCATGGGTTACAACTACGGCGTCGATTTGATCCAAGGGGACCACCTCAGGCACATAAAGGTAAGGAGTCATGTTTTCATCTGAACCCACATTAACCCCGCAGTCGATAAGGACTCTGGATTCAGGAGTTGAGAGCAAAAAACAGCTTCTTCCTACTTCTTTACAGCCTCCAAGAGCAGTTACCCTTACCCACTGATCTTTTGAAGTGCATTCCCTGTGGATTTTCCTTCCCACGGTTTTTAGGATTTCTTTCCTTTCTTTTAGGTTATTCCTCATAAATTCCCGAATATTTTTGACGGTTCGGGATTTAATGGGAGGCGTCCGGGCTACTTTTGGCATCCAGCCAATCTGCTTTGTAATTTCCCTAAGAGTCGCTCCATGCTTTCCAATAACCAGACCAGGCTTTTCAGCTTCGATGATTACTTCTCCGGAATCCGGGTCAAAATAGTAACTTGAAATTCCAGATTCCTTAGGAACGACTTCTTCGATTACAGAAATAGAGTCCTCAGGAGTTGCAAGAACACGGGGGTCCGGGCGCATGGCAATCCGCGTCCTGAGGTCTTTTGCCAAGTTTCGGACAATATTCCCATCATCTGCGAACTTGCGGGGTTCTTCAGTATAAAGTACAAGTTGTGGCCCCTCAAACTCGACATCTGTGATTGAAACTCCTTTGGGCAAGTTTTTCTCGATTTTCTTTTTGAGATCTAAAAGAACGTCTTCTATGGGCATTAGCAAACTTCCCTTTTTATCAAAAAACAAAAAATTTCCAATTTCAAAAAAATTATATTAAAAGTAATGGCGATTTTGCGGTTTTGCTCTCAAGAGCAAAATAAAAAGTTAAGATTTTGGATTTCAATTTGATTCTTATTTCTCAATTAGCAAATTTAAGCGATATTTTTATCGCTAAGTCTATTGAAATCTCAAATTTAATTAGAATTTTCATTAAAATTTTAATCAAAAATCCAATTAAACCTTTTTATCAAGAGTTTTTTAAAATATTTATTAGATAAATTATATTTAGGAAACATTAATTAAAATGTTTACAACAAATATAATTTGCAAAATTAATTGACAATTTTAATTAGAATTTTTATTATAAAATTTAATCGGCAATAAGTCAGAGAAATTTTATTGCAATTTTTTGCCGAATAGTTTTGCCAAATCAATTTTTGCCAAGTTCCGCATTCGCCAAATACTTTTATCAGTTAGCCTTGATAATCTGTTTAAAAATCCAGCTGATTAGTATTAAATCAATTAACAAATTTGTATCAGTTTAGTTTTTCAATTTTTCAAAGATTTCAGTTTTTTTTAATTGAATGACTCACGCTTTAATTTTACATCCTCCGGGTTCAGACGTGTAAATGCCTCTTTTGTAATTACCACCACGTCTATATTGTCGCCTGAAGCTGAATCCCTTTTCATGGAATTGTGGATTGCCCGGATTGCAAGGTCTGTACCTTCCTTTATGCTCATATCCTTTGTGTACTGATCTTCAAGCACCCCGTAGGCCATTGGTGAACCTGAACCGGTGGCTGTGATCTTTGTCTCTTCTATGCTTCCTCCAAGGGCATCAAGAGAGTAAATGGAAGGCCCGTTTTTGTCAACGCCTCCTATAAGGAGTTGTACCATCATAGGATAATAACGGTTTCCGTTTAAGACATTGGACATAAGCGTACTTACCCCTTTAATTGTCATGGGCTCGTCCCTTCTCATTTTGTAGAGTTTGGACTCCACACTTATAACCCGCACAAGCTGCTGGGCATCTCCTACAGACCCGGCGGTGGTCATTCCTACAAGGTCATCGATCTGATAGACCTTTTTTGCGGTTTTGCTTGCAATGAAATTCCCCATTGTAGCTCTCTGTTCGCTTGCGAGCACAACACCATCAGTACATACTACTCCGACAGTAGTTGTGCCCTTTAAATACTTATCACTATCCATAAACATACCCTCATAATCAATTTAAAAATGAGAAAATGCTACTTAAAAAAATGTATTGGTTAGTATGGATGATTCCAGATTTAAACCACGCCGGTTTAAACGGTACATTATCTGATTATTAATTTCGATATATATAACTTTTCCTCTACTCTTCAGGATTCTCTTTTTATTTAAACCATATCTGTATTTTTATATATTCATTTACGCGGTACGCTCCCGAAAATTTATACTTAAAATTTTCTATAATCTCTCTGCTTCTACTCTCTCTACTTATTTTATCTTTCTGTTTCTGCGCTCTCTGCGACTGCGATTTCTCTGGCAAGAAGGCTTGTGCGCAAGATAGCCTCTTTTCCAACACCTCTTTCTTTCATCAGGAAAAGCCTTTCTTCTATAGAGATTCTTTTTGTTCCCATTAAAAGGTTGTCCGCATGGGCAACTATTTTTTCTTCAAGAGTATGGGGAAAATAATCGTCATCCGGAAGCCCAAAATTTATTGCCTCCTCTCTGGAAAGCCCAGCTCCGATATGCCTTTTTATAATCTCTGCCAGTCTGGGATCAATTCCCTTCTTTTGAGCGAGCCTAAAGCCTTCCAGAGCATGCTCAATCCCATGAGTCCGGCAGCGACCAAGATCGTGTACAAGAGCTCCAATTTCAACAAGCTCCATATCAACTTCTCGGCCTGTATTCTTTATTTTTTTTGCAATTTCACCTGCAAGCCTTGCAACCGCTTTGCAGTGTTCGATCACATTTGGGGCACAGCCAGCTTCTGCCAGCAAATCCAAAGCCTCGGACCGAGAAAGAAGGATTCCAAAATTCATACGGATTCAAGCTCTTGAAGTCGTTTTTTTAGCACGGTTACAAATTGAGTGTTGTCATAATGAGTCAGATCTTCTCCACACATAGGACAGAGAAATTCGGTTTCCGTAGCTTCGTCAAAAAGGAGCCGAACACATCCCTCAGGGCAAATATAGAAGAGATTATTTTCTTCAAAATCAAGGCGAGTTTTCAGGTTTCGAATCAGTTTTTTCTTTTCGCGGGAAAGCTGATGCCCAAGCTCAGAAAAGTCCAGATGCCAAAGGTAGGTGAGCCAGCCGCTGTTTGAATCCCGCTCCCTCCGGCAAATTGCAAGTTTATTTTGGTAAAGTATGAAAAGAGTTCTTCGAACCGTATTTAGTAAAATCTCGGTTTTTTCCGCAATCTCTTCATCCGTAACTTCACCTTCGGGCATTTTTTCAATCATTAGATACCCGTCTTCCCCTACAAGGCTTTTTATATAGCCCTGAACAACCCTGTCCTTCAGATCGACCAAGTAAGATCACCTCTCGAATCCATATACAAAATGACGCCTAACATATTAATTTTTACATTCAGGCCCTCAGGCCTCCGGGGCCTTTTATTCTGCCTTTTATGTGTAAAAGGGGCCTTCCGGCAGGTTTATTCCAAAAGCGGTCTTTATGCGGTTTGCCCCCGCCTTTAAAGCTTTCAGTACCTCATTTCTACTCGAAGCCTCTGCAAGAATAGATGTCAGGGGGCCGTCCGGTCCGGCCACATCCCCCACATTCGGGATGTCCACGCTCTTTTCCCTGAGGATTACTCCCATGCGTCCCTCATCTATAAAAAGTTCTCGATCCGAATAAAGGACTCCCCGCCCCGCAAACCGCATTTTTGCAGGTTTTTCCGGAAGCTCTCCCGAAAAAGAGCGAACATGAGCCTTAAAAAGATTCAGACCAGTTGCAAGTTCCACGCTGTCTAAACTTCCCTGAAACCTTGGATTGAGCTCAAGTACGACTGGACCCTTTTCCGTAAGCAAAAAGTCCACTCCGCTTGAGCCTCGGAGCCCGTATTCAAGCACAAGAGCTTCGGATATGCGCTCCATTTCCTCGGCAAAAGGAGTTTTTAAAGGACTTATGTTTCCGCAATAAGCAAAAGGAAGCCTAGAAAGCCAGGGAATTCCTATAAGCTGCTCGTTTACGCTCAAAGAAAGAGCTTCTTTTCCTGTGGAAAGCAAGGAGACGCTTGCGGGAACTCCTTCCAAAAATTCTTGGACAATTAAGCCTTCTTCTTTAAACCCTATTCCCGAAAGTTCTTCAAATATAGCCTGAAGTTCAGGGCGGTTTTGGGCAAGTCTGTTAAAGACCCCTCCTCCTCCGGAAACAGGCTTGACCATAAGCGGAAAATTAAGCGAAGTATATTCTGCAAGCGCACAAGTTCTGGGATGAGAAAAACCAAGAGCTTCAAGTTTTTTTGCAAAACGAGCCTTATCCGAAGCTTCTTTTACAGCTTCGGGCCGACTTGCAAGTACGGGGCAGGAAAGATTTTGAAATTCAAGCCCTTCGAGCCCTGAGCCCGGAATTAAAGCCTCAATTTTCGGCTCAAGCTTTTTCAGCCGGGTTTGGATAAGTTTGGGGACTCTTTGTTTGAATTCCTGCGGACTTTCGCAAACATAACGTTCTGAGCTTTCAGCGCAGTTTTGCAGGTCAAAATCTCGGAAGGTGTCAAGAGAATGGACGGTATAGCCCGCTCTTTTGGCAGAACAGACAATGTTGCGGGTATCAAACCCTACTACCAGGACATTTTTCATAAATGATCCTGTTGCTGTTTTTTCTTTTTCTTAGAAGGCAAAATGTCTCTTTGATTATATCCCTTTAGGCCTTGGGCTGCGCTCTTGAAAAATTTGAATCAGGAAGCGCAAAAAGCCCATAAGGCGTTTTCAGAACTTTTATCTCACTTCCAGCTTCGGCGGAAAAAGAAGCCGGTTTTCTAATGGCCACAGTTTCATAGCTTTCAGGATCAAGCACCAAAATTGCGTGCTCTTCTATCGAAACCAGCACAGTCAGGGTTGCATCCTCTATCCTACCCAGTTTTTCTGCACCTTTGAATTCTTCGGCTGCTGCAGTATAACGAGTGCCTCCACCTGAATGGTCAAGCCCAATAATTTTTTTCCCAGAGTTTTTGATTTCAATCACTTTACCCCGGAAATGAACAAGATCCCCAGGCCGAAACTCAGGCAAGCGCATGGAATAGGTGACTCGATAAACCTCTTTTCCATCTTTCATCCCAACAAGGGAAGGAGATTCAGAATAACTTCCTCCAAGTTCCGAGGCGATCTGCCTGCACACCTGTTTGCTTGCGTTTGTGGAACCCATATAAAAGTCCAGGCCTTCTTTGAAGACCAGTTCATGTGTTATAAAAGCCAACCTATCCCCTTTTTTTTTCAGCTGCCGCACGACATCCCGGGCGATTTGTAAGCAGCGTTTCTTTTCAGCTTCGGTCGGAAAGCGCCCTTCGGCCCTGACTTGAATGAGGGCCTCAAAGTACCCTCCAGCTTCCCGACTGCACATATCGCAGGCTTCCCGCTTGATCCGGACTTCAGTTTCGGCATCAGCAAAAACCGGAACTCCCAAAACCCTAGCATCAACTCCGACCTGGACTTTGAATATGAAAGGGCTAAGCTTTCGGGGTTCAAAAGAAAGTTCGAGATTTTCGGCCAGTTCGTGGACGAAAAGCGCTTCTTCCACAGTCTTTAAAACCACATCCTCAAGCGAGCCAAGCTCTTCCCAGCGGCTTTTATGATAGGAAGCTCCACAACGAGAGCAGAGCCTTAGGTGCAAGACAAGAGGAAGCTCAAGGAGCTTGAAATTTTCGAAAAAGCAGGTTTGGCAAACCTTATCAAAAAGCTTTTCACAGTCTTTCCCACATTTGGGACATATTATGAAATTCATGAAAAATCCTGTTTGATCTTTGAATTCTTGAATTTTTTTGCATCAAATTGCTTACATTTTTATTTCAGAGTGGTTCTAGTATTTAAAAATAGGCTGTTTTCGCTTTTTAAAGCCCTCAAAAAGTCGGAAAAGAAGGGAAATTAAAAAAAAATTGAAAGTATACGGAGAGGAATATGGAAAAACCTAAGAGAAGATAATGGAAGAATTATAAAAAATAAGGTTCCGTATCCTTAGGACACGGAATTTGTTTTTTAAGATTTAGAATTAATTCTGGATTTACTCAATTCAGATTTACCTAAACCGGATTTTTTCAAGTTTTTCTGTTAATTTATTTAGGCGGCCAGTTTTTTTCCATCCAGCCCGGGATACGGCCTGAGTCCATTGGCCCTACTTTGACGTTTGCACCAAGGGAATCTTCAATATCCCCCTGCAAACGAGCTGCAAGTCGGGGCGTGATTACGGTATTGTGGGTCACGTCCTTCTTAAGGTCAAATCCGGCTTTTACAAAGGCGTCTTTTACCTTATCAGCAGTCAGCTGACCGCCGGCAACCGCGGCTTCTACCCCGATTCCATC
>JAQUFK010000070.1 GCA_028684695.1 Methanosarcinaceae archaeon
CCGACGTTTTGTTTCGTTTTTTCATATATTTCCTGTTTTGAAAAGCCTTTATCAAGAAGAGAAAGTACTTTCTGGGGGTTTTTTCCAAAAATCTTAGTAATATTTTTTACTTTAAGCTTTACTTTTCTATTCACAATAAGACCTCGGGTTAACCGAAGATTCTAATTAACATCCAGTTTTTTTTGATAGTTAGAAACTATGCTGAAAAACACAAGGGTTGCAAATCGTGAGAATTAAGTAGGCTGCACGAAAAACAAGACCCAGATATGTGCATAGTTCTTACCCCTCAGACCCACTGGACCTGAAAAGTCGACACGATAGCAGATATAATCAGGGTAGTTGCAGGCCTGGTAGCCACAGGCCTTTATGAAAGCTCAGAATACCTTCACAAATCATAAAAAACGCAACAAGCCTTTTGAGACTTTATTGAGCCAAAAACCGAGGCTTTTTTTTAAAAAAGTCTCAATCCTATACTGTAAATTTATGCAATATAATATATAGTTTCCTGAACAAGACATATATACATGTTACTCCTCTTTAGTAAGGAGTAAAACTCCTGTTTAACAGGAGGTAAGGAAAAAATTCTATAGAATTTCTCTTTCAAAGGAAAAGAAGGCTCCTCTCCCAAAGATCTAAACTTAGGTTTAAATCAAGTACAAACTCCTTTCTTGACTCTTATTTTCCTAATTTTTCCTGAACTCTTTTTCCCGCAGCCAGAAATGACCTAATATTCAGCTCCAGATTATCAAGAACCTTCTAAGCCTAAAACTCTTAACCCAAAAATGAATAATCTGGAAAGTCTTAAATTACCTGACAAATAAATATATCCAGAAATGTATTAATACATTGAATATGTCAAAAAAAGGGGTGCTTTAAAAATGCCATTTCACGTGATGCTGATTCCCACATTAGGCTGTCCATCTAATTGTAATTATTGCTGGAGTTCTGAAGAAAACTCTCCTGTAATGAGGATTGAAACTATCAAAGCGGTAGTAGAATGGATTAGAAATTTCAGGGACGATTCCGTAACCTTTACTTTTCATGGAGGAGAGCCCCTTCTTGCAGGGGCGGAGTTTTACAGGCAGGCTTTGCCTTTGCTCTCCGAAGGCCTGAAGGATCGAAAAATAGCCTTTGCAATCCAGACTAATCTTTGGAAAATGACTCCGGAAATTGCAAAAATCTTTGCGGAATACAAAATCCCCATAGGCTCAAGCTTAGACGGTCCCGAAGAGTTAAACGATTTTCAGAGGGGAAAAGGCTATTATAAAAAGACTATGAGAGGTTATGAAATTGCAAAAGCTCACGGCCTCAATGTGAGATTTATCACAACTTTTACCTCGCATTCTATAAACCACAAAGAAGAAATCTTTAATTTTAATCTGGAACAAGGCCGGACGCTCAAGCTGCACGCCTGCCTGCCTTCCCTCCGAGGAGACGAACCCGAAAAATGGGCGCTTGATCCTGTGAAATATGGAGAACTCTTAGTCTACCTTCTGGACAAATATCTGGAAAATAGAGGTCGAATTGAGGTTATGAATATTGATCACCTCTGCAAAAATGTGTTTACGGGGCGAGGCACGGTATGTACTTTTGTAGACTGCATGGGAGATACTTTTGCAGTTGGGCCGGATGGAGCAATTTATCCCTGCTACCGTTTTGTTGGAATGCCCGAGTACGTTATGGGAAACGTCTATGAATCCCCAAGTCTCGAAACCTTAGCTAAATCTTGGGCTTGGAAGCTTATGCATGCCTACAAGGCTTTTGTGGATCAAGAATGCAAAAGCTGTGCTCATATCAATTATTGCCGGGGAGGCTGCCCTTACAATGCCATAACTGCAAACGAGGGAAAGATAAAGGGTCTTGATCCCCATTGTGTAGCTTACAAACGAATTTATGATGAAATTACCGAGCGCTTCAATAAGGAACTCTTCGGAGGAGCCGGAATGGGAATCCCTGGATTTGCGGGAAAAGGGGAAAGAGCCGAGCAAGCTCAAAAAAATCCAAAAAGTGGGATTATGTCTCTTATGCTAAAAAGGATTTAAACCCTAATTTATAGGGGCTTTCGCCTGGGCTTATTTTGGAGAGAGGATTAGGAGAGAATTCAAGTGGAATGGTTATATCTCTTAATTGCTGGTATTTTTGAAACGGGCTGGGCAATCGCTATGAAATACAGTGAAGGGTTCACAAAATTTTACCCAACTCTTTTCACAGCGATTAGCCTTTTTTTAAGTATGTATCTCCTTGAAAAAGCCCTGAAAGTAATTCCCGTGGGTACGGGGTATGCCATATGGACTGGAATTGGAATTATAGGCACAACTCTACTTGGAATCCTTCTTTTTGGAGAAGCTACCAATATAGGTCGGCTGGCCTGCATCATGCTAATTGTTTTTGGAATAATTGGGCTTAAGTTAATGTGAGTGCCCATATTCAAATAAATTAGAATGAATTACGGATTCTCAAACTTTATTAATATCAGCTAGGGAGATTACATCATAACACAATTTATTAATTAATGTTTTATCATGACTCACAACCAAAACTCCGATATTTAGTTTTTCAACTATATCTAAAACAATATCCCAAATTTGAGCTTGAGTTATCGCATCTACCATTGTGGTAATTTCGTCAGCTATTAAAAATTTAGTTTTAGGGCTTAAAGCCCGTGCAAGGGCAAATCTTTGAAGTTCTCCTCCGGAAAGTTCATTGGGCCACCGGTTAAGCCAACTTTTTTTGATTCCAAAAGAATCCAAAATAGTCTGTGGGACAAGATATCCCTCATTAAGAATATCTTTCATTTTCCATTTAGGATTTACAGCTTTTTCAGGGTGTTGGAAAATAAGCTGAACCGGATTATATCCTTTTGAGGAAATTTTTTTTCCATCTATGCTTATAGTTCCTTGATAATTAGGCACATATCCTGATAATATTTTACATAATGTGGATTTTCCACTTCCGCTATCTCCCATCAAGCCCAGAACCTCTCCACTTTCCAAAGCTATATCCACATCTTTTAAGATCAAATTATCTTTTTTGTACCCAAAACTTATATTCTCCCCTTTAAGATACATTATTACACCTCACAAGCCCGCCATTTACTCTTTTTAGGTTAGGAAACCCTTTGGAACAAAACTCACTCTTTTTTGAGCATCTTTCATAAAAAATACATCCGTCTGTGACTTCATCCTGCATAGGCTGATGCCCTTTTATTGCCTGAAATTTATTTTGGGGCAAGGCATTCCAAAGGGCTCGGGTGTAGGGATGCCTCAAATATTCTCCATCGTTTTTGAAATCTTCAACATTAGCTACTTCTAAAATCGTGCCCGCATAGAAAATTGCAATTTTATCAGAAATTTTAAGTGCAGCTTCAATATCGTGAGTTATAAGGATTACTGCACATCCGTTATTTGCCATATCTCGAAAATAACTCAAGGTTTCCTTCAAAGTTTTATCATCCAAACCCGGAGTTGGTTCGTCTGCAATAATGAGCTTTGCAGAACTTATAACTGCAGTAGAAACCAGAACTCTTCGGGTCATACCCCCTGATAATTCATGGGGAAACATTCTTTCAACCTCCGGTTTTAAATCATATTTTCTAAAGATTTTTCTCTGCAGCTTTTTTCTCAACCCTTCATTTTCCTCTTCAACGGATCCTATCACCTGATCAGAGATTCTCATTAAAGGATCCAAATAGGTTGTGGACTGAGGAATCAAAGCAAGCTCTTTACCTCTAAGTTCTTCCTTTTTCTCCTGAGTAAGAGTACAAGCGCAATATTCCATTTTACCTTCAAGCTTGGCATTTGAAGGTAAAATCCCTAAAATCGCATGTGCTAAAAGACTTTTTCCAGATCCGCTTGAGCCAACAACAGCCAAAATCTCGCCTTTATGTGCTTCCATACTCAAACCAGAAATAACCTTTAATTCGGTTTGTCGGAGGCCGGAAGTATATTGAATGAAAGAAAGGGACATATCTTTTATTTTTAAAAGCGCTTCTGTTTTCTGCCTTATACCAGAATAAATTTCAGTTTTCTCTCCCATCTTGCACACCTTTTATTTCTAAAATTTATTCATGAGCCATTTTTGGATTCATTAATTTTCCAAAATTTTCCCCAATCATATCAAAAGCCAAAACTACGATTAATAAAGATAAACCTGGGAAAAACGCAAGCCACCAGTACCCTGCTGACAGGTAGCCCATAGCCTCTGATAAAATAATTCCAATTGCCGGTTCGTGTGGAGAAAGTCCAAAACCTAAGAACGTGACCGAAGCTTCATGCAAAATAGCATGCGGAAACATTAAAATCGTACCTAATAAAATTTGAGGGCTTAGATGAGGAAGAATATGTTTTGTAGCTATCCACCATTTGGAGTTTCCGAGATTTTTTGATATGTGAAGGTATTCCTGAGTTTTTAGTTGCTTGATCTCAGCTCTTACAACCCTTGTTAAGCTTGGCCAGTGCGTTAAGGCTACTCCTATAATAACGCCTTTTGTTCCTCCTCCCATTCCTATAGATATTAGAATTATTAATAGAAGATGGGGAACTGAAAGAAACAAATCCACAAGCCAAGACACAAAAGAATCCGCAGTCTTTCCAAGACTTGAAAACAAACCTAAAATAAGGGTCAATACGGTACTGATTAAAGAAGCAAAAGCTCCGATTATTATACTTAAACCCAACCCTTCAAGCGTTCTTACAAACATATCTCTGCCCATCCAGTCAGTTCCAAAGGGATGCTCAAGAGAAGGTGCAAGGTTTTTGGACTCAAAGTTTGTAGGGAGTGCATTTCCGGCTAAAAAAAGGCTGATAATCACTATTGCAAACAACAAAATAGAGGTGAAGCTTATTATTAAAATTGTCTTTTGCCTTAAATTCAAGCCCTGGAATAAGCTTTTATTACCCATAGCAATTGCAGAGCTCATAGCATTGCCTCCTTTTGTTTTAGCCTAGGATCAATAAATTCGTATATAAGATCGGCAATCAAATTCCCAAAAAAAACAAATATAGCGCTAAAAATTACAATTCCTAAAAGCAAAGGAACATCCGACCTTAAGCCTGCTGCTACTGTAGCCTGCCCAATTCCTGGATATGAAAAGACCTGTTCAACAAGAGCTGCCCCTCCAAATAATTCACTAAACCCTAAAAATTGCAGAGTAATGGCTGGTAAGGCAACATTTCTAACTCCGTGTCTTAGGATTAAATCCAAGCCTTTTTCCCCTCTTGCCTTTGCAAACAAGACGTAATCACTTAAGAGAACTTTTATTAATTTTTCACGAGTAAACATTGCAATCTGGGCAACTCCCAATAAACTTAAAGTTAGTGCAGGAAGGATTAAATGCTGAAATTTATCAAAAAGAGTCACGTTGGCTGCAGCAACACCTATAGGCACACTAAAACCTAGAGGAAATAACCCCAGATATACTGAAAAAACCATCAATAAAAGTAAGGCTAGCCAGAAGGTAGGGGTAGCAGTCAAAATATAACAATAAGTTTTTATTGCTTTATCAATCCAGGTCCCGTTTTTCATTCCAGCTATAATTCCCAAAACAAAACCTATAACTCCTGAGATTAACCAGGAGCAAGCCATTAGAATTAGAGACGCTGTGAATTTTTCTTTAATCACATCGATTACGGGAACTCTATAGATTAAGGAAACCCCAAAATCTCCTTTAAGGAGCTTTCCGGCCCAATTAAAGAATTTTTCCTGAACAGGAGTGTTAACACCCCAATATTCATCTAATTTTGCCTTCTGTTCTGATTGAATGCTCATTTCCCCTATATAAGCTCTAACAGGGTCTATCGGAGACTGTTCAACGATCCAAAAACTTGCAAAACAGACCACAACTAAAAGGCTAATCAATTTGATGGTTTTTTTTCCAAGAAAAAACCCTAATTTTGCGTGTTTCAATTTCCGTATCCTCCCATATACATTCCAGCCACTTACCTTCCTTAGTAGAATCTCAGCTATCTTTCAAAAAAAAGAGATTACTGAGGTTTTTCCTCCTCAGTATTATTAAACAATAAACCACTTCACCCACGGGATTTTACAAAGAACCCTCTTTGTAAATATTAGCTGTTTGCTTGATTTTCCGTGCGTTTCCATTCCAGAATATTTCCAAAGATATCCGCCCCATGAGGCTGTATTTTGGGAGTTCCTATATCCAAATCTTCATCCATTATGAATAAATAATTAACAGTTGCCATCCAAAGCCATGTAGCATCCCCTTTTTCGGAATAGCCAGTCTTTCCATTCCAGGCAGCCAGCTGCCAGTTTCTATTGGCAGTGTTTGGGTCAAAACTGGTTATGGCGGTTCTTAAATAATTGTCCACTTTAGAATTATTATATCTTATTACGTTGTTGTAGTTTGAAGGATCGTAGCTTTTGCTGTAGTATCTTAAGTACAAATCAGTCGGATCCAAGGAACCAAATCCAAAAACAACCGGAGTTGAATGGATAAGAGCGTCAATATTATCCCAGCTTTTGCCCTCGACTTTAATCTTTATACCTAATTTTTTAGCTTCTTCTGAAACAGAGACAGCTAAAGCCTGTCTTTCCTGGGCATTAGAAGGATATAACAAAGAAAATTCAGCTTTTAAGCCGTTTTTCTCAACAATACCGTCCCCATCAGTATCTTTCCAGCCCGCATCATTTAGAATTTTCTTTGCTTCCTCAATTCTTCCATCCTCAAAAATAGCTTCCTTATTTCCCCAAGGTAATTTATCTACACCCGTAAATTCTTCATTACCCTGGCCATTTAAAGCTCCATCGATTAAGGCCTGTCTGTCTATTCCAATGTTTAGTGCCTTTCTTATTGCAATATCGGAAGTTACGTTGTTTCCGATTGCATATCCATCTTCAGTTTTTTGACCTGTATCGGCATGTATAGGAAGATTAACCCCTCTGGCATCAATAGAATCAAGAGATACCATTTTCATTCCTTTTACATTTTGATTGGCATAGGATGCCGGAATTTCAGCCACATCAATTTGTCCAGATTTTGCCGCAGCAAAAGCAGCGTCAGAATCCATAAAAAGGACAGTTAATTTTTTAAAGAAAGGTTTTTGCCCGTAATAATCTGGATTTGCTTTAAAAATTACTTGCTGGCCTTTGTCCCACTGAACAAAGGTGTACGGGCCTGATCCTATAGGGTTTTGCCCATAAGTTTCCTCATAAGCATGTTCAGGCACAATCCCGATCACCGCAAGTTTATTGATGAAAGTAGCTTGGGGGTCATTTAAAGAAAATTCAACCGTATGCTCATCGAGTGCGGCAGCTTTTTCCAGCATGGATAAATCAACCTGACCACTCGCCTTTGAAGCTGTGTTAAAGGTAAATGCAATATCCTTAGCTGTTAATTGCACTCCATCATGGAAGTTAACGTCATCTCTTATTTTTACAGTCCACGTTAATCCATCTTCACTAACAGTATAATCTGTAGCCAGATCCTTGATCAAACTTGCATTACTATCTTTTTTAAAAAGAGTGCTTTGGACCAAAGGCTCATGGTTATATCCCCATCCGGTAATAGGGTTAAAGCCTGCTTCAGGCTCTCCCCCATGAGTCCCTACAGCTGCTACTAATTCTTCCGAAGCCTGAGGATTCGGGGCTGCCGAATTATTGGCCGACATAAAAAGAAGCCCCACTGCTACTATTATTACAAGGCCTGAACCTAAAAGCAAATACCACTGATTTTTTTTAATCTGAATTCCTCCTCTACATCCATTAGATTCGTAGATTTCCAAACCTAAGACATATAAATCAATATTTCAAGCATTTTAGATCATATCAAAGACGATATTTATTATTGAAAAGTAATGCTATCGTATTAAATTTGACAAAATATTTAAGACAATCACTGATAAAGCGGTTTATTATAAATAGATTACTAAAAAGTGTTACCAAAGTATAATTATTCAAGAAAAACTATTCATGTACTCATACAATAGAAAATATATTTAAGAATAATTATGAATAGGCTCGGAGAAAAATAAAATACATTAAAAAATAAAAAATAAGTAAACAATAATAAAAAGCCCCTAAATTTCAAAGCTCATTATAAATTTTAATTATCTTATACTTTCCCAGTCATTCCTTTCTCCTTGCCTTTTCCAAGTAACTTGCAAGCCTGACAGAGCTCTTCAGAACAGGTTTCTCCACAGATCCTGCATTTTGAAACTTCGGCAGGGGGTAGCTCTTTTGCAAGGGCTCCGACAAGTTTGTCAAAGCCTCGGAGAAGCGCATACTTTGTGCCAGGGTGTCTGACTTCAAATTCATTGAGCATAACCCGAATTTCTCTTCTCATAGCTTCGCCTACATAAGGGCATTTGCCAAAATCCACAGGAAGCTCATGCAGGATAGCATAAAGAGCAATTTCTTTTTCCGGCACATTTCTAAGAGGTTTTGCCCGAAGAACAAGGCCTTCTACAGCCGCAGGCGGTCTGAGCCGGACCATACGTTCCATATCTCCCCTAAAGTGGTTGAGCAAAATTGTCTGGGCCTCGTCGTCTAGATTGTGGCCAGTTACAAGTTTTGTTGCTCCGATATCAAGGGCCACCCGATTTAGAATGTTTTTGCGAAGAACCCCGCAATAACTGCAAGTGCCTTTCTCTCGCTCCTTTACCGCAATTTCGTCCATCGTTATTCCATGCTCTTCCCGAAAAGATTTGACGATATGCCTTACTCTGAGCCGAGTTGCAAGTTCTTTTGCGGCCTTAAGGGAAGGGGTTCTGTGCTTTTCAATTCCCTCATCCACAGTTATTGCCACAAGCTTAACATCAGGTCGGCCCCCGAGGATCTTTTGCAGAACATAAAGCGCTACAGCACTATCTTTTCCTCCACTTAAAGCCACGGCTATAACATCGTTTTTCCGGATGCCGTAGTATTTCCGGACAGTCAATTTGATCTTCCGCTCAACGTCTGCAATAAAGTGTTTTTTGCAAAGGTGAAGCCCAGAGTATTTCTGAAAGAAGATAGCTTCACTTTTGCATTTCTTGCATTTTATAGTCATGTTTGATCCTATATGATCCTGTTTTAGCCCTTTTTCCAAAAGAGCTGGAAAAAGAAGAAGTTTACGACCCCGACTGTTGGGGATATGGAAATTGTGTTTTTTACAAGAAGAAGCCTTGCTCAGTCTCTTTTCAAACAGGCTTTTTTGACAGCCTTTTCCGGAAGCAAAGGAAAATAGAAAATCCTTTTCAACTGAGAAGCAGAGGTTTGGCAAAAATATCTGCGCACAGTTATATAACCTTTTTGTAAGCTGAGAAGCTTTTCCCTCAATCCTTTCCTTTTTGAGTACCCTCCTCCTAAAAAGAGAAGGAAGCAAACGGAGAAGTTAAATAAGGAAGTTGAACTGAAAAAGAAAACTGGGAAGCTATAGCCTATCTATTATATTAAGCTCAATGTTTTTTCTCGGGTGCAGAGATTCAGAAATCCGATTTTTGCCTCCCCTTGTACTTTCGGATGAGGAGGCTGAACTTGGAATGGAAAGGTTTGAGGCGGCTTTGAAGCGAGTTAAAC
>JAQUFK010000071.1 GCA_028684695.1 Methanosarcinaceae archaeon
TCTGCAGCTTTAACAATTCTTCCGGGCCCAGATATTATATTCGTGCTTCTTCAGAGTCTTTCTCAAGGAAAAAAGGCGGGAATTGCAACTGCTTCAGGGCTTTGCACTGGAGTCCTTGGGCATACTAGGGCGGCAGCCCTTGGTATTTCTGCACTTCTTTACAAATCAACTTTGGCTTTTGAAATTGTAAAATACATCGGAGTAGGCTATCTGCTTTTTTTGGCTGGATTGGCTCTAAAGGAAAAAGCTTGCTTAATCTCCGAAATCCCAGAGCAGGAAAGCAAGCTTTTCGCCCTTTATAAAAAAGGGGTTTTTTAGAACTCAGCGTAAAACCCCTGAGGCTTTAGTGCAGGGGATAGAAGCGTCCTCTTGCCAATTTGTGGGATTTCCAGTGAAACTGGAAAAGAACCAAGCCAAAGGATTTTCAAACGGGCCGTCCCTGGGATGGGGGTCTTCGTAAAGCGGGTCCCACAATTCGTCGCCTTCCCGTTAGGTATGGATTGTGACACAAGGTTCCTTCGGGAATCGGTCGGAGGAAGCCGGTCGGTCTTTAGCAGAGCGGTAGTTCACGAACCTGCTAAACCCAAAAGTTGCCCTTTTTTTCTTGGCTTTTCTGCCCCAGTTCGTTAGCCTGAATGGAAAAAGTGTTTCCATTCAGCTATTTTTGCTCGGGCTTATTTTTATGGTTCAGGCCTGTCTGATCTTTTTTTTATTCTCTTTCTTTGCAGGAACTCTCGGGGAGAAACTTTTGGAAAAACCAGAGCTTGGAAAATATATCAGTTTGGGAAAAGCCGGAATCTTTACGGCAATTGGGATAAAGCTGGCCTTTTCCCAGAAGTAAGCTTTTTTTATCCTAAGCCTGTTTTTATGGAGTTTAAGTGGCTCAATCTCCAAGTTTCAGGGCCTGGTGCGGGCACATCTTAATGCACATTCCACAACGGATGCACTTTTTTTCGTCTACACAAAGATTCCATTCTTTGTCAAAAGAATAAACCTTCATAGGACAGACTGAGATACAGGCTCCGCATTCCACGCATTCTTCCTCATCCCAGTGGATGGGTTGATCCAGTGTGGTGACGAAAGCTCCTCTTTTTTCGAGAGCTTCTTTTAGTTTATGGAAAAGAGTAGTATCCACGTCTGCAATTAGCTCCCCGTAAGTCGAATCTATGTTTGCTACCATAATGTTTAAGAGGACGCCGGTTTCGACCATGGATTCGGCTATGAGAGGGCTTTGAATCCGCTCGGTCGGAATGATTATTTTTATTTTCATTTTTTCAGTACCTCCTGGCAAAGAGCTTGCTTATATCGTCGCTTGTGATAATTCCAACAACCTGCCTCTCAGAATCGATTACTGGCATAGCCGAGACTCCTTTTATATCCAGCCTCCGGGCAGCAAGATCCACAGGCTCATTCGGGGTACAGGTAAAAACTTTTTTAGTCATGATGCTCTCAACTGAATCAAAGGAGTTTTCCGCAACAGCTTTTGAAATATCCCAAGCGGTTACGATTCCAATAAGTTCTCCTTTTTCTGAGACTACCGTAAGATGATTAAAGGAATTTTCCCAGATTTTTTTTGCGGCTTCTCGAACCGTATGTTTGCCTTCAATTGTTACAAAAAAGTCGGACATAATGTCTTTTACGAGAGGAATTTTCTGAATCTGCCGCATAGGCTTGACCACATTGGTCTTTGAAAGCCTTTCTACAGGGGAGCTTAGGAAGAAATTTCCGTGATGAATCCATTTTTTCAGCTCGTTTGCAATCTTCCTTGCATTCTTGAAACTTGACATAGAAGAAGTTGGAGTTTCCTTTCCATTTAGGTCTATAGTGCCGGAACGAAGCTCAGCATAGCTTACTTTTCCAACAACAGGCTTATCCCGATTGCCGGCCCCGTAATCCTGAATTTCAGTTATAAGATCCTGATCCGTTATAGCACATTCCTTTGCAATTTTTGCATTCAGAACTGGAATTGGAATCCCTATCCCCATATAAAGAGTGGCCCCGTATCCTGTAAAAGAAGCTGCTCGCAGATAATCGGCACTCATTTCTTTGAGATTTCCTTTGAGCATAAGGGTTCCAAATCCGTTTGTAGGTGAATGCTGAGTCCCATTTCCTATGACATAGCCCTGGGCTCCTCCCATAAAGATTCTTGTGCCCAGCCCGGTTGCGGTATAGTCGGGATCATTAGAAAGGGGGGAGAGCACTCCTGCTCCGGAGTATGTTACATTTCCAAATTTGGGGAGTAATTCCCCCATGTAAGTGTGTAAAATTCGTTTTGAACTGTTGCTTGCTGCGGCATATTTCTGATAAGCGTTTCTTGGGTTGAGAAGGATTGCCTCGTTTAAATCCTCCAGAGAAAGAGCCGTCTCAAGTACCTTTCTGGGATAGCAGTCGGTTCCATAAGAAGTTGCATGAACTTTAACTTCCTTTCCTCGAAGGAGCTCTTCAATTACATGAGCACCTCCGTACTCAATTCCTCTGGTTTCTGAAAGCTGTGCCGCTCCGAGGTAGGCGTCTACGGCTGCAAGCCCACTATAGGCTTCCACGTCATTGAGCCAGAGTTTCTGAATTTTGATAGGAGGCTCGGAATGGCCTAAGTTTAAAATAAGGCCCGAAGAACACATGGCCCCAAAAGTCCCAGTAGTGACAACATCAACTTCTTTTGCGGCTCCTTCTGCGCCCAGGTCTTCTACAATTCCGACCATTTCCTCGGCTGTGACGACGTTAACGCTTCCGTCCTTGATTTTATTATTGATCTCTTGAACCGATTTTTCAAGCATGCAGGCATCCTCATTTCTAGCTTTTGTTTCCTATTTTGTAATAATTGCCCGTTATATATATTACTTATGGTAATCCAAATCCCCTTTTTCAAGCCTCTATTTTTTGAGATATCGGGCATTCCGAATTCAGTAAGTTTCTTATGCTTAAAGGTCTTTACCGGTCCAGCTAAAACAGGTGATTTTTTTGACACGTATACTTGCAACCGGAACCTTTGATCTTCTGCATCCGGGGCACGTTTATTTTCTTAATAAAGCCCGAGCTCTTGGAGATGAACTCTATGTTCTTGTTGCCCGGGATTCAAACATAAACCATAAGCCAAAACCTATTGTGCCCGAGGAACAGCGGCTTGAGATGGTAAGTGCGCTTGGAGTAGTCAATTTTGCTCTTTTGGGAAGTGAAAAGGACATGTTTGAGCCTTTAATACAAATTAGGCCTGATATCGTTGCTCTTGGTTACGACCAGCACTTTGAAGTTAATGAACTGGAAAGCGAACTGAAAAAAAGAGGCTTCTCTACAAAAGTTGTCCGAATTCCTTTTTCAAAAGCCTGCCCTCTTTGCAGCAGCGGAGCGATTATAAAAGAAATCCTTAAAAGAGAGAAATGAAGTAAATTTCTCTTCCCAGGCTTCTTTGGGGCTGAAAAAGAGCCCTTTTCGCTTAAATGTTGCATTTTTGCTCTATTTTATATTTTTCTCAAAAATGCCCCAATGCTTAGAAATGCCAGGTTTTTTCAGACCTTTTTTTAATTTACAAATAAGTTAAAACAGGCTCGGATAACTACGAATTCCCTTGTAGTTTAAGGAAGGACTATATTCTCTGAAAGCTAGGTAAGAAGTAAAAGGTGAGACCATGAAAACAAAAATCCTAGTAAAACTGCTTACTCTTGCCCTTATTCTACTGCTGCTTCCTCTAAGCGGCTGTGTTAAGAGCGGAGATGAAGGCGAAGCTTCGGATTTGGAAAACGAGCCTGAAAGCCCGAAGAGCGCATTCACTTCCGGAATTGCTCCGGTTGAAAAAATCTCAATCGAGATGAAAAAAACGGGAATTCCGCCTGAGATAAGGGTTTTTGCAAAAGGCAATCTCTCCGACGGCTGCACCCGGATTGATAGAGAAAACATCACGGTAGAGAGAGAAAATTTTAAGATTAAGATAAATATTCCCACGCTCCGCCCTGCGGAGGCTTTTTGCCCTCAAGTGCTTGTACCCTTTGAAGAACAAATTCCTCTTGATCTTGAAGGGTTTGAGATTGGAAACTATACAGTCAAAGTCAATGATATAAAAACGGGTTTTAAGCTTACTCCCTATGATCTTCAGGCTCCGGGCGAGGCTTACGCTCCCGGAAAGGCAGCTGTCAATAAAGTTATGGTTATAATGAGTAAATCCATTCCTCCGCAGGTGGTTGCAGTTGTCTCAGGCACACTTTCAGGAAACTGTGAAAGACTTGATTCCAAAAATATAAAGGTTGAAAGGCAAAAGGAAGGGCTCATTCTTGTGGACCTTCCGACCCTGACCCGGGAAAATGCTCCCTGCACGCTGAACTTGGTCTTCTTTACAGAGCACATCCCAATCGATATCGAAGGGCTTGAGGCCGGAGAGTATACAGTCAGAGTAAATGGTGTGGAGAGCAGTTTTGTTCTGGGAAATTATGATAAATCCCAGAGCCTGGAAACTGGGGAGAAGCAGCCTGCAGCTGAAGACGAAACCAAAACAGAAGATGCGGATTCAGGAGAGGCAGAAGCTGAAGGTGCACAAGGAAAAACCTCTGAAAACTACGGCCTTCTTAAAGGCAATCTTTTTTTTGAGGAAAATCCCTCAGGTTTTAAAAATGCGAGCCTTTCTGTTAGGCTTGAGGACGTAAGCCTTATGGATGCTCCTTCAACCCTAATTTCCGAAACCCTGCTTCAAAACGTGGCTGTTGATTCAAAAGAAAACAAAATCCCCTTTACTCTTGAATTTCCGGAACTTGAGGAAAAAAGGACTTACTCTCTTTCCGCCCATATCGATGTTGATGGGGATGGAAAAATATCAAGCGGGGACTACCTGACCACAACCCATCACGAAGTGCCTCCCGGAGAAAATAAAATAAACATGGCCCTGACAGTCGAACTCGTCTGAAAAGGTTTGGCGTTCTCCCGGCCTTTTTCCTCTTTTTTAATATTATATATTATATAGAATATATAATGTATAATGTATTGTTCCCTTCCCCCTCACATTTTCTATTGATGAAACGAAATCCCCTTGCTCTATAACAGGCTTTTTTTTCTATGAAATTTTTAAAAATGGGCTGAGAAGCCCCCGGGACTTTAGCTTAAAGGAGAGTTCTCATATAATAAAAGGATTTATTTTTGCTGGTGCGAATAAAGGAAAAGATCCTTTCTTTAGGGAATTTTTAAATAATTGAGTCCACTAACAGCAGGACTCAGAAGAGGGTTTTCATGAACATAACATTAATAGGCATGTCTGGAGTGGGAAAAAGCACGATTGGAAAGCTACTTGCCAAGCGTCTGGGTTACGCCTTCATAGATGTGGATTCAATAATCAAAGAAAAGGCAGGTATGCCGCTTCAGATGCTTATCGATACACAGGGAGATTCCGTCCTAATCAGACTGGAAGAAGAAGCCGTGCTCGAACTCGAATTAAAGGATAACTGCGTAGTATCCCCTGGAGGAAGCGTGATTTATTCCGAGAAGGCGATGGCTTTTTTGAAGGAAAGATCCACAGTAATTTTCCTGGACACCTCTTTAAATAACATCATGAAAAGGGTCAAAGACCCTGGAAAAAGGGGAATTGTGGGGTATCGGGAAAAAAGCCTCAGAGAAATTTTTGAGGAACGGCTAGCTCTTTACAAAAAATATTCAGATCTTACACTAAAGCTCAAAGCTAGGGAAAAAAATGCTCGGATTGTGGACAGAATCTTGGAATCATTTGAAAATTAAAATATAAGTGAGCCTTAAATTGAAAATAAGAGGAAAAACTATGGCATCAAGTCGATTTATAATTACGGTAATTGGCAGCGATAAAGTAGGAATCGTTGCTCGCATCACCACAGTGATGGCAAACTTCAAGGTAAACATAGTCGATATCACCCAGACAACCATGCAGGGAATTTTTACCATGATTATGCTGGCCGAAGCCCCAAAAGAAGGTTTTGACCTTCCGGCTTTTCAGATGGATATGGAAACGGAAGGAAAAGAGCTAGGAGTTGAAGTAAAAGTCCAGCACGAAGACGTTTTCCGCTTCATGCACAGGATCTGAGCCCCTGAATAATGCACAAAGGAAAAAAGCAAAAAATCAACTCAAAAGGAGAAGGGCTTTAATGCTTATCAATCCAAACGAAATTCTAGAAACCATCCGGATGGTAAAAATGGAAAACCTGGACATCAGGACCGTAACTATGGGCATCAACCTCAGGGGCTGTGCTCATCCAGATCTTGACCATTTTAACGAAAAGATTTATGAAAAAATCATGGGCTGTGCTCAGGATCTAGTCCGGACAACAGAAGAAATCGAGGCTCTTTATGGGATTCCTATCATAAACAAAAGAATCGCAGTAACTCCCATAGCTCTTGCCGCAGAAAGCTGTGAAGCAAAAGATTATGTCGCTGTTGCAAAAACCCTTGACAAGGCCGCAAAAGAACTTGGTGTGGACTTTATCGGAGGGTTTAGTGCCCTTGTTCACAAAGGCATGACTCCAGGCGACTTAAAACTAATCAATTCCATTCCCGAGGCTCTTGCCTGCACTGAAAAAGTCTGCTCTTCCGTAAACGTGGCTACCACAAAAGCTGGAATCAATATGGATGCTGTGGCTCTTATGGGAAAAATCATTAAAAAAACCGCTGAAAAAACCGCTGATCGGGACGGCCTTGGTTGCGCTAAACTTGTGGTTTTTGCAAACGCTCCTGAGGATAATCCTTTCATGGCAGGAGCTTTTCATGGGATCGGAGAACCTGATTCCGTAATAAATGTAGGCGTAAGCGGCCCGGGAGTGGTAAATGCGGCCCTTCGCGAACTTAGAGACCCGGACCTAACTGATATTTCAGAGACTATCAAAAAAACGGCCTTTAAGATTACCCGTATGGGAGAAATGGTTGGGCGGGAAGCTGCCCGCAGACTCGGAGTTGAATTTGGAATCTTGGATCTTTCCCTTGCTCCAACTCCAGCCATAGGAGATAGCGTGGCTCGAATCCTAGAAGCCATGGGGCTTGAACGCTGTGGGACACACGGGACAACTGCAGCGCTTGCTCTTCTCAACGACGCTGTTAAAAAAGGCGGCTCAATGGCTTCTTCTTCTGTGGGAGGTTTAAGCGGAGCCTTCATTCCTGTAAGTGAAGATGAAGGCATGATTAAAGCCGTAAATGCAGGATCTTTAAGCCTTGAAAAACTCGAAGCCATGACCTGTGTCTGCTCAGTTGGCCTTGACATGATAGCAGTACCTGGAGACACTCCGGCTTCTACAATCTCTGCAATTATTGCAGACGAGATGGCAATTGGGATGATTAATAAAAAAACTACAGCAGTTAGGCTCATTCCCGCTCCCGGCAAAAAGGTGGGGGAGGCTGTAGAATTCGGAGGGCTGCTAGGAAAAGCGCCGGTTATGCAGGTAAAAGGTTTCAGCTCTGAAGAATTTATCAAAAGAGGGGGCAGAATCCCAGCTCCAATCCAAGCGCTTACAAACTGAAAAAGAGAGAAAACGGGATCGATAAAGCTTCCCGTCTTCATTTAGTATTTTTAGTAATTCGATGATTGAGTAAGATGCTCTGGTAATTCCCATACTGCGTCGGTCCGTGTCCGTGCCTGCAATATAAAGATTCTTTATAGGAGCGCGGATCTCGGCAAAGTGGCCATCAATAGTGACTGCAGCCTTTTCAGGGATCATGATCTGTTC
This sequence comes from Methanosarcinaceae archaeon, assembly GCA_028684695.1. Lineage (GTDB taxonomy): Archaea > Halobacteriota > Methanosarcinia > Methanosarcinales > Methanosarcinaceae > JAQVBP01. The sequence goes on from JAQUFK010000071.1 coordinate 7,662, forward strand.
ATGTTTCATCTCGATATGTTTTTCAATATCCGGAAGGGCTCTGAAGATTGTCTGATAGGCTTTTTTCTTTTCCGCAGCTTCGGCTTTCTTTTCATCAATGACAAAGGAAAAGCCTACAAGTTGTTTGTCCTTTGGGGCAAGGGAGGAATCATAATTGCTTATGGGCATGGCCCAGTATGGAAAATCCTTAAACCAAATTTCCGAGCCCGTATAGTTGAATTCCGGCAATTCCTGATCCAGCCCAAGCCAGATCGAGAGGCTTTTTGTATGGACAATACCTTTTAATTTTTCCACGTAAGAGGCTGGCAGGTCTTTTATGAGTTTTGGAAGATCGGAGGCAAAACCGGTATGAATTACAAAATCAGCTTCGTAGATTTCATCGGCTTCCACGCCAAAAGCTGCTCCCTCCCTTACAAGGATCTGTTTTACCTCGCATTCAGTTTTGATTTTCACGGAATCGGGCAGGGAATAAAGGATTGCATTTAGAAGGGACTTTAAACCTTTTCTGGGATAGCCTTGGGAGTAGTGCACCCTGTTTGTAGCAAGCCTTTCTAAGGAGATGAAGGGTTTTGAGACTCTGTTCATTCTGGTTTTTAAGGAGGCGTGAAGATTATAGGGCAACACAGAGGCAAGGATGGACTCGGTAGATTGGCGCCTTTTAGTTTCTAATTTGCCTATCATCGAATCAAACTGTTCCTGTGTTATACTGTCCCGCACAAAACTGCTCCCAGAAAGGATGCGTTGAGCTGAGGTTTCTTTCATGGATCTGCCGGACAGAAAACCTGAAATCGTATCCACGAAATCAAAGGTGTCCTTTGAAAGGTTCTTTGGAAGCGAGTCGTAGACCGACTGTTTGGAAAGATCAAACCCGAATGAGGAAAGGGTAAGGGCTTTGGTAATTGCCTGAGATAGTATTACCCTATCTTTTCTTGGCAAAACATCAAATGTTACAAAATCTTTCAGGTTTGAAGGCACTTTCATGAAATGAGCTTCGGTTCTGATGAAATAGTTTCCGTAATCCTCAAAGACCGGCTGATAGTCAAAATAGTTATCCATCAGGCGTCTGAGCGGGCCTGCCTGAAGGTGGGTAATTGCATGAGCTCCGGTGTCTACCTGAAATCCATCAACCATATAACTATTACAATTTCCACCAAGTTTACTCTTTTTTTCAAGAACAAGCACTTTTTTTCCATGTTTGGAAAGCGTGAGGGCAGCTAAAAGTCCGCTTACTCCTGCGCCAACAACAATTACATCATACTTATCCATTCCCTTACTACCTCTTGCTTGATTTCAGTCAGTGAATCTTAATAGCTCTTAACCGAGCTTGCAAAAAACTAAAGAGCCCCTCTAAATATATAGTAATATCTGCCCTTTTTTTTAGAATATGTTAAGCTCGACTGAATATATAATCTTGTACTATCCGAAAAAGGAGTTTGCTTTCCTGTAGAGCTAAACTAATTTTTTATATCCTCGATATTAATAGGCTGCAGCCTAAAGCCTCTGCAGCTTTAGCTCTGGGATAGTTTAAAGCTCAGTTTTTCTAGAATAAAGTTTTTCGAAAAAAAGCAAATCCTCCAAATATTTTTCAAAAAGCCATATGGGAAATTTGCTTCACAAGCTATTTAATCCTTAAATTTATATCATAGGGCAAAAACAGGGAAGAAATCATTATTTATTATAAATATCAGTGTTAATAAAGTTTATAAATTTATTTTAATATTTTCAACATAAAACTTGAATCTGGGTAGGACAGGATAAGAGATGGCAAAAGCAAAAATCGCAATAAATGGATATGGAACGATTGGGAAAAGAGTTGCAGACGCT